>NZ_CALHIF010000001.1 GCF_938030755.1 uncultured Granulicatella sp.
GAAAATGCCGCACTAAAAAAATTACAAGAAGTGGAAAGCGAGTTGATGTTTGCCAGACGAAATTTGAAGCGGAATATCAAACGATTAAAAAATTAAGTAAAAGAGGATTTCATATTACTCTATTATGTAAAGTGTTAAAAGTCAGTAGAGCTGGCTATTATAAATGGTTAAATCGTGTCCCTTCGGAATCTGAAAAACGACTACGTCGTTTAATGGAATTAATACACGAAGTATATGAATCTGTTCAAGGTATATATGGATATCGTCGTATCACAATCTATTTAAACTATTATAGAAATGCGAAGGTGAATCATAAATGTATTCAGCGCCTTATGAAATTAATGGGATTAAAGGCAATTATACGAAAAAAACGTTATCGTTATAAATCTAACTCTGAAGAATACACCGCAGCTAATATTTTAAATCGAGAATTTCAGAAAGATTACGAGCCAATGGCTCTACTATTAACGGATATCACTGAATTGAAATATGGAAAGGGAGAAAAAGCTTATTTAAGTGCAGTTTTAGATTATGGCACAAAGAAAATAGTTGCTTATCAAATCTCTAAACAAAACAATAATCAAATTGTTAAAGATACTTTTAATCAAATAAAAAGAAAGATAATTCCAACAAAAACAATGATTCATAGTGATCGAGGATTTCAATATACTTCTCATTTCTTTAAGCACTTTATAGAAAAAGGACAAATAACACATAGTATGTCCCGTCCTGGAAGATGTATCGATAATGGACCAATTGAATCATTCTGGGGAACCTTAAAGGAAGAAGTATATCGTTTATATCATTTCAAAACCTATGAATCTCTTTTCGAGAAAGTTGAGGAGTATATCCAGTTCTATAATAAGAAAAGAATTACTTTATCAATGAGGTTAAAAATCCCAGCATAAATAAAAAGACGAGTTCATAAGAACTCGTCATACACTTTATTTATTTTCCTGTCTACTTGACAGGGTGCACTTCACGTAACTTATATGTTACATTTTGCTTTTTTATTAATCATCTTGAACTTTGTCACGAATAGAACTTACAACCTCTCTACTTGAGTAGAATTTTCAACCCAATAGGCGATTTTGGTATTGCACCAGAAAACTAAAAAGAGAATTCGCTTATCAGACATTCATTGAAACCATAGCGGGAAAAACTATCGAATGCGAATTAAAAGCCGTAATGGATAAATCCATAACGGCTTGTTTGAGGCTTCGAAGGAGAAAGACTACAGGCTTTCTCCGGTATCCCGCTATTTTGTTTCAATAAACAATGGCTGATAGTAAGAATTCTCTGTCCTCATGAACCGCACAAACATCCTCTCTTCTCCCTTGCCCCTTGCAGAGAATAGAATTTTATAAACTCTCCACTCGAGTAGAGTTTTGCGCCAAGAAGGCGATTATGGTACTGCACGAAAAAATTAAAAGAGAATTCGCTTATCAGACATTTATTGAAACCATAGCGGGAAAAACTATCGAATGCGAATTAAAAGCCGTTATGGATTTATCCATTACGGCTTGTTTGAGGCTTCGAAGGAGAAAGACTATAGGCTTTCTCCGGTAGCCCGCTATTTTGTTTCAATAAACAATGGCTGATAATAAGAATTCTCTTTTTCAAACTTCTCCTATTTATACCCTAATCGCCGCCCTTGGCGGAACTTTTGAATGCACAAAAAAACTCTCTCGAAGTGAGAGAGTTTGCAAAGTTCTTATTTGAGACCGTATTTTTTGTTGAAACGATCCACACGTCCGTCTGCTTGAGTGAATTTTTGACGACCTGTGTAGAATGGGTGAGAATCAGAAGTGATTTCCACACGTAGTAATGGGTATTCGTTACCGTCTTCCCATACAACAGTTTCACTTGAAGTCTTTGTTGAACCTGATAAGAATTTGAATCCTGTAGTTGTATCCATGAACACTACTGGATGATAATCTGGGTGAATTCCTTGTTTCATTTCTATTCCTCCTGCCCTGAATTATTTGCTAATCCAGAGTTATTTATTTTCGCATGCATAATGCAACACGAATATAATACCATGCTCAAATTGAATTTGCAATAGTTTTATTCTTCCCCTAATTCTAGCCCTGGAACAGCATTCAAATCCATTTTCGCAAAGTCTTTTTGCATGTATTTAGTAAAGGCTGCAGCACCAATCATCGCCGCATTATCTCCACAAAGTGACAATGGCGGGATGGAGAATGTGACTGTTGGATAGTGCTCTTCCATCATCTGTGTAATCGCTGTGCGAAGCCCTTTATTGGCAGCCACTCCTCCTGCTAACACGAATTGTTTTACAGGATAAGCTTTAAGCGCACGTCTTGTTTTTTCGACTAAAACTTCTACGACACTGGCTTGGAAACTGGCAGCCAAATCTTCGGGGACAATCTCTTCGCCTTTTTGTTTGGCGTTATGAACACGATTGATGACCGCTGATTTTAATCCACTAAAACTGAAATCAAAATGGTCTTCATGAATCATCGCACGTGGGAAGTCATAAGTGTCCGTTCCTAGATGAGCTAATTCGTCCATTTTCTTTCCACCAGGATAGGGCAAGTTCAAAATACGACCAATCTTATCGTACGCTTCTCCTGCCGCATCATCTCTTGTTTCACCGATAATTTGGAACTTTCCATCTTCTGGCATATACACCAATTCTGTATGCCCTCCGCTGACCACCAGTGCCATTAAAGGAAATTGAAGAGGTTCTACAAGTTGATTAGCATAAATATGTCCTGCCATGTGGTTCACTGCAATCAGTGGTTTTCCACTCGCTAATGCCAAGGCTTTCGCTGCAGAAATCCCAATGAGAAGTGCTCCCACAAGTCCTGGACCGTATGTCACCGCAATAGCATCCATATCATCCAAAGTTTTGCCTGCTTTAGCAAGAGCTTCGTCGATAACCTGCGTAATTTGTTCGACGTGATGGCGGCTGGCAATTTCTGGCACAACTCCGCCAAAACGCATATGACTTTTAATTTGAGAGGCAACAATATTTGAAAGGATGGTATTTCCGTTTTGAATCACGGCTGCACTTGTCTCATCACAACTACTTTCAATTGCTAGAATCAATGTTTCTTTCATATTGTTCCTCCTATCTTTGTTCAATTTCTAAGCGATATTCAATCGCATCTTCTACTGGATCACTGTAATAGTCTCTTCTCGTATGGAAGGCTTCGAATCCAAGAATTTCATATAAATATTGAGCACGCTTGTTGCTTTCACGTACTTCTAAAAAGACAACTTTCACATCTCTTTGTTTCAAGTCATATAAGGCCATTTGCCATAAACGTTGTGCGAGCCCTTTACCTTGATAGTCTTTAGCAATTACGATATTCGTTATCGTTGCTTCATCAAGAACCGCTTGGACTCCAAGGAATCCTACTAATTGGCGTTGCATCCATACTCCGTAATACGTGTTTGCTGGATTCTCCAAATCTGCAAGGAAACTCTCGGCGCTCCAATGATTGGGATGCTCGTAATTTTCTTGCACTAACTCAACTAAAGCCTCAGCCATCGCTAAATCAGCTGGTTGAAGTCTTGTAAAAGAGTACTCTGACGAATGGAAGGAAGATGGCGTTTTTGGTGGTAATGTATAGAGCATTTCTACAGCATCCTCATTTTCAGGAGTATAATAATTTTCCTTCGTTCCCATAACGCTATAACCATTCTTTCTATATAAACGAATCGCTTTGGTATTCGATACTCGAGCTTCCAAAGTAATTTCTTTTCTATCAAGGGCTCTTGCAATTTTTTCAATTGCTTTTAACAATAATGTAGCTACATTTAAAAAACGATAATCGTGTAGTACTGCTACATTGGTAATATGTAAATCCGTACCCTCTGTTGTTCTTGCACCGATAAAGCCAACGATTTCCTTTTCCACTTCCAGTACGATATAAATGGCATCAGGATTATAGGCAACATCTTTTTCAAGAATATCTTTTGCCCATGGGGATTCCCCATTATAAGCTGCCTCTTCCACTTCAAAAATACGAGCGGCATCTTCTGGAATTCCAATTCGAATTTTGGCTTGCGCCCCATTTCCAAGAATGACTCTTTTTTCGAAATTTTCAAATTGATTGCGAATCGGTTCTTTATGTTGCGGCCCTTCTAGAAACAGTGCTTTGATTTTTTCAAACCACTGAATGAAGCGTTCTTTAAACTCGTTCCACATACACTGACCCCTTTTCTAAAGGATGCTCAGTTTGCCAATTCTCTTCTGCTTCTGCCAGTTTCAAGTACATTGGGACAAAGACGTACGCGTCAACAGCTTCCTTATTTCTTCCTAATTCAATGAGCGATGTTGCGTGAGGAATAGCGTAAGGCCCTTCAATCCACTTCGCCTCACTCGCTCCTTTTTCTACGATTGCCTCTTTTGTAATCGACTGTAATTGCCCTACAAAAGTTACTCCAGTTGCAAATTCCGGCAATACTTTTAAGAAATCATCCCATGAAATATGTTGCTCTGGAATCACCTTTTTAAAGCCTTCGTCAGTCTTTTGATAGCCTACCGCGAAAATATTTTCACGTCTAGCATCAAAAAAAGGCACAACGACTTCTCCTACTTCTACTTTTGAAGCAAGGTCGGGTAAAAAGACATCGAGACTGGAGATGCCAACAAGTGGAATCCCCAGACTCTTTGCGAGTGTTTTAGCAACAGTAACGCCAATTCGAAGTCCCGTATAAGAACCGGGGCCTTCAGCAACAACGACCTTTGTTAAGTCTTTTGCTGTAATGCCGGCTTCTTCAAAAACGGCTTCAATGGTTGGCACAAGGAGAACACTATGTTGCAAGGTGTTCTCAATCGTTTGTTCAATCATGGTACCGTTTGTCAGTTCTACAGCGACCGATAATGTCTTATTCGATGTATCAAGTGCGAGGATTGTCATACGGCACTTCCTTTCTAACTATTTCGTAAATTCATGCATGAAGGCGCTGAATGCTTCTTGACCTTCTTTTGTTTGTTTAAAGACGCCTGCATATTCTAACACACGGCAAAATTTTGCACTCACCGCTTTTTGTAAAAATGCGTCTACAGTTTCTTTCGTTGGTTCTTGTGCTTTCAATTCTTTTGCCCATTCTTGGTGAATGGCTGCGACTGCTTCAAGAGGTGCTTCTCCAACGAGATACTCTCTCACTTCGCGAAGCTCGCGTTCAAGACGTGGCGGCAAAATCGCAAGCCCCATCACTTCAATTAAACCAATATTTTCTTTCTTAATATGTTGTACATCCGCATGTGGATGGAAAATTCCATCTGGAAACTCCTCTGTCGTACGGTTGTTACGTAATACTAAATCAAACTCATACGCATCTCCTTGACGGCGCACGATTGGAGTAATCGCATTATGCGGTTCGCCGTTTGATTCACGTAAGATTTCAAGGTCTTTGTTTTCGTAGTCTTCCCATGCTTTTAAGATATCAACTGCTACTTCAAATACTTCCTCACGATTATTTCCGCGAAGACGAAGCGCAGAAAGCGGCCAGTATAGACGCTCGATTTCAACAGTGTCAAACTTCTTAGAAATTCCAGTTTCCAAGACTTTAGCACGATTCATCGGAAATTCATAACGTCCCCCTTGATAGTGGTTATGACTTAAAATCGATCCTCCAACAATTGGAAGCCCTGCATTTGACCCTACAAAATAATGAGGGAATTGTGTCACGATTTCAAGAAGTCGGCTAAAGGCACCCTCATCCACTTTCATTGGTTCTAAGTTTTCAGACAAGAAGATGGCATGCTCTGAATAATAAGCATATGGAGAATAATGGTAGCCCCAAGACTCTCCACTAAGTTCCATCCCAACAATGCGGTGGTTGGCACGACCTGGCCAATTGATACGACCATGGTAACCTACGTTTTCAAAGCATAAACGGTTGGCAGGATAATTGAAATCCTTCGATTGCGCCGCTTTGATAATTTCTTCTTTCGTTTTTTCTGGTTTTGATAAATTAATCGTGATTTCTAAATCGCCATACTCTGTTTCTCCGTTAAAAGAAATGTTTTTAGCGATATCATTGACCTTAATTAAGTTCAAATCAAGCGCCATTTTATAAAACGCGTCTGTCGCTACTTTAGGTCCTTCTTCGTATTTATTCCAGAATAGACGGTTCAATTCAGAAGGTTTTGGAATCACAAGGTTCATTAGCTCTTGTTCAAGCCAGTCGCGTTCTTCAGCGTCATCTGCAATCCTCCCTGCTTCAACAGATGCCTCCACCACATTCGCCATTGCCTCTAATAGAGATGGTTGATCAATTTCTTTACAAGCCTCAAAAGATTCTTCTCCCACTAAATAAAGCACGCGATTTAATAAATAGCTACGATCCTCTTTTGATGCATACCCTGATTCAATCGCACTATTTACAAACTCCTGAATCGCTTTATTCATTTTCATAATCTGGTCCCCCTACCAATTAAAATTCATTTCTATTAATATGCACGTGCAATCCAAACTGTATGCACAGCTGGTTTGCCAGTAACGATACATTTTTCTTTTTTCACTGGAGCATTAAATGGAATATTACGAGTTGTAAAGCCTGTTTCTTCTTTAATTTTTGCTTCACTTTCTTCTGTTCCATCCCAACCAACTAATACCCAACCAGGTACTTCGCCAGCTTCGCGTTTTGCTTCGATGTGAGCTTTTAACTCATCCAAAGTATCAATGTTTGTATATTCGTTAGAAGCACGCATCGCACGAGCAGTTTCTAACATACGAACTTGCATTTTATCTAATTCAGATAAAATGGTATCTACTAAACCGTCGAATCCAACTGCTACTTTTTCATCTAAGTCACGCATTTTTGTCATCACTTGATTATTTTCTAAGTCGCGAGGTCCGCATTCGATACGCATTGGAACACCACGTAATTCCCACTCATTGAATTTGAATCCTGGTGAGTTATCAGTGTCGTCGATTTTCACGCGTAATCCAGCAGCTTTCAATTCTTTTTGAAGCTCTTCTAATTTTTCTAAGATGGCTGGATTTTTCTTCCATGGTCCAACAGGGATTAAGACTACTTGTGTTGGAGCCACTTTCGGAGGTAATACTAACCCTTGTTCGTCCCCATGAGTCATAATTAATGAACCGATTAAACGAGTAGATACTCCCCATGAAGTTGTATGAGCGTATACATGTTCATTTTCTTTTGTTAAATATTTGATGTCGAACGCTTCAGCGAATTTTGTTCCCATGTAGTGAGAAGTTCCCGCTTGAACGGCTTTACCGTCTTTCATCATTGCTTCGATGGAGTAAGTATCTACTGCTCCTGCAAAACGTTCTGAAGGAGTTTTTTGACCTTCGTAAACTGGCACTGCTAATACGCCTTCTACAACTTCTTTATAAACCTCTAACATCTTCATTGTTCTGCGACGTGCATCTTCCTCATCTGCATGCGCTGTATGTCCTTCTTGCCATAAGAATTCTGAAGTACGTAAGAATGGTAAAGTTTTCTTTTCCCAACGGAATACATTTGCCCATTGGTTAATTTCATATGGAAGATCACGGTATGAATTAATCCAGTTTGAAAAAGCTGTTCCAATCATTGTTTCACTTGTTGGACGTAGTGCTAAACGTTCTTCCAATTTTTCGCCAGCTGCTTCTGTCACCCATGGTAATTCAGGAGCGAATCCTTCGATGTGGTCTGCTTCTTTTGTAAAGAAGCTTTCTGGAATTAACATTGGGAAGTATGCATTACGAATGCCTTCTTCTTTAAAACGACGGTTAAATTCCTCTTGAATATGTTCCCAGATTTCATATCCGTCTGGTTTAAAAATCATACATCCACGCACTGGTGAATAGTCCATTAAATCTGCTTTTTGAATGGTTTGAATATACCATTTAGAGAAATCTTCTCTTTGTAAGTTTGTTTTTTCTGCCATCTGCTTAGCTCCTTTTCATTTTTTGTGAAATAAAAAAAGCCACTCCCCTAAAAAGGACGAATGACTCGCGGTACCACCTTAATTACACTTACTTTGTAAATGTCTCTTTAACATTGATAACGATGATTTCACCGGATTATTTTCATAATCACCTCTTTTGGTAGGTTCAGTTAAAGAGCGGGGGTTCTTTCTCAGCAATCAGAACTTTCTGTACCCATCATTTCACTTACTTTTCCAAATCCTATCCTACTCTAAACACACTCGTAAAGCAAGTGTTTTCTTGCTGTAAACTAGTCGTTTTTTGCTGTTTGCTCTATGTACTCCATCAAGTTCGTTGAATGCTGGTATTTAATAGCCGCACTTAAGTCTTTTTCTAAGATGACTTTCTCTAAATCAATTCCATTTACTCCTGCAATAGCAATCGTATAATGAATTACGTCCGCCAGTTCTTTCCCTAATTCTTCGCTCACAGCTTCTTTATCTCCATCTTTTCTTCCGTCGCGAATGCTAATTTGTTCTGCAACTTCACCAATTTCTTCCACTAATTTAATAAAAAGTCCTTGATCATTGTTTCTATTCTTATATACATTTTCTAAGTATTCTTGATACTTTTTAATTGTTAGTTTTGACATCTTTAACACCACTTTCCAATACACTCCCAAAATATTAATCAGTTGTTTGATTTCTTTTATCCTAATAAAAAAGACGAACATGTAACGTTCATCTTTTTCATATTAGCTATTTTTTTAAGAATCTTCTCATTGAAAGAATAGAACCAAAAGCTCCAATAGTGATACCGATAGCAGCCATGGCCAATGAGACATAAATTAAGAATGGATTAGGATCAAGTAAGCTAAAACTTGAACCAGAGAAGAAGTCTGATCCACCTTTATAAATCCATAGATAGATTGACCACACTAATCCGATTGGAATAATAGAACCAAGTAATCCAATCATCCCACCTTCTAAGAAGAAAGGCCAGCGAATATACGCCTTTGTAGCTCCTACTAAGCGCATAATCTCAATTTCAGTTCTTCTTGAGTAGATTGTTGAGCGAATCGTATTAGAGATTAAGAACATTGCTAACGCTAATAGCCCCACAATAATGACAGCACCGATGTTTCGAGCTGTAGCAATAATTCGGAATAAATTATCCGCACGAGCTTCACCATAACGAACACGAGCTACATAATCCATCCCTTCGATAGCTTTAGCAACCGCACTTGTTTTTTGAGGTTCTTTTGCTTTTACATCAAAAGCATTACGAAGTGGATTTCCATCATTTTTAAACAATGAAAATTCCTCAGCAAAGCTCTTTGTTACATCTTCTAATTCTTCATCTTTTGAACGGAATGTTACAGATTCTACATCCGCTAATTCTTTAATTTTCGCTTCTAATTGATCTGTCTTTTCCTGATCTGCTGCCAAATCAATATATACACGAACATTAACGTCATTTTCAATATCTGATCCAATTTTGTTCACATTAAATAATAATGAAACAAACACACCAACGATTAAAAGAATCATTGATACCGCAGAAATCGAACCAAATGTCATTAATCCGTTTCTGAAAAGACTCTTGAAGGCGTCACGTATATGACGACCCATCGTTCTAATCTTCATATCCGTATTCCCCCTGTTCTTGGTCACGAACAATTTGTCCACTTTCAATGGCTAAAACACGATGCTTTTTCTCGTTTACGATTTGACTATTATGAGTCGCCATCACAATGGTAGTTCCTTGTTCATTAATTCTTTCTAAAATATCCATAATTTCCATAGATGTATCTGGATCTAGGTTCCCTGTAGGCTCATCGGCAATTAAAATTCCCGGAGTATTCACAATTGCTCGAGCAATCGCTACACGTTGTTGTTCCCCACCAGATAATTCATTTGGGAAATTATTCATACGATGTTTTAAATTTACTAATTCTAACACTTCGTCTACACGGCGTTTAATTTCGCGAGGAGACTTTTCAATTACTTCCATCGCATAAGCCACATTTTCATAGACTGTTTTATTTTGTAAAAGTTTAAAATCTTGGAATACGACACCAACATAACGGCGTAAGAATGGAATTTGACGATCTTTAATCTTCATCAAATCATATTTTCCCACACGAATTCTACCCTTTGTCGCTTTTTCTTCACGATACATCATTTTAATGAAAGTTGATTTCCCTGCACCAGAAGGCCCTACTACATAAACAAAATCTCCATCTTTAATTTGGATTGATAAATTATTAATAGCAGTAATTCCTTTACTATATTTCTTAGTTACATTCATCATTTCAATCATAAACTCACCAGCTTTCTAATCCTACGATTTTTTAATCTTCACCATTATAGCACCCTAATATTACAACACCTTCACATAAGATTACAGAAATATTAAATTAAGGATACGAGGGCGAACGCTCAGGACTGAAACACTGGACCAGAGCGACGCAAGGAACGTGAAACGTTCTGCGGACGACTCCGGGAAGTGGACGTCAGTCCTGTGAGCCCGAGTTCAACTACACAGGATGTGAGCA
>NZ_CALHIF010000002.1 GCF_938030755.1 uncultured Granulicatella sp.
ACAGAACTAAATCCTTTGCTTAAATTAATTGTCTAACTTTTTGGGGTCAGTACAAGATCTGAAGGGGGTTTTTTATGTCTCAACATGTTTCGTACGGGAATTGCCGTGTGGGAGTTCCAGGCTCACATTTAGCAATTAGCGGAGCGAGGTTTAATTTGGCACCGATGTCAGATGATTTTATCGACATCATTCTAGGGGCCATCAGGCAAGTGGATTTGTCCAATGTATGGGCAAAGACGGATTATACTTCTACCATCTATCGTGGGGGAAGTGTAGAAGTTTTCGATGCGTTAAAAGCTTGTTTTATTAGTAGTTATCGTCCGGGAGTTCACTGCTCGCTGGAAGCCACTCTTTCAAAAGGGTGTCCTGGGGATGTAGATGAGGATACACCTTTATCATTCGATGGGAGTCGAATTAATGAAGTCCGTTCCCAAGCGACTCATTTTCCTGTCATTGGGAAATTTGCGGTCTATCCGATGGGATCTGATAATTATATGAAAACCATCGAGAAGGTGGTGAATCTAGGGATTGATCAAGGAACGATTACTGGAACAGGGCATTATGTCACTTTTCTAGGAGGGGACGTTCACGAGGTGTTTGATTATTTGGAACAAGTTTTTAAAATTTTAGAGCAAGATGTGAGTCATTTTGTGATTCAAGTGACATTATTATGCAATGTACCAGGGGGAGAAATTGATGAATAAAAATAAATTAGAACTAAAGGATTACTTATTTATTAGCTTAATTTGTGTATTGTTTGGGGTGTTTTATTTACTAGCAGTTTATGCAGGAGGTGCGCTTTCTGCCACACTAGCACCGATGGGACTTGGGATGCTAGGATATGAGCCATTTTACGGAATCTGGTTTATGGCTCCAGTATTCACGCTTTACTTTATTCGAAAACCAGGGATTGGTATTATTACAGAAATTATTGCAGCTGTGATTGAAGTGCTGCTTGGGAACATGTTCGGCATTATCGTTGTGGTGAGTGCCTTTATCCAAGGTCTAGGCGTGGAATTAGCGTTTATGACAAAGAAATACGGCGATATTACTTATGGAACCACAATGCTAGGGGCTGTTATTACGACCATTTTTACGTTCCTTTGGACAGGCTTCCGTAGCAATTATTTAGCATTAGATTGGAAGCTAGTGGTCGCTATTTTTGTGATTCGTTTAGTTTCTGCCTTAATCTTTACAGGATACTTAAGCAAACTCTTATGCGACCAAATGGTAAAAACAGGAGTGGTCAAAGTTCGTGGCTAATCCTGAAGTTGTCCTCCAATTGAAAAATGCGACTTTAAGCGTGCAAAATCGAGTGCTGTTCTCCAATCTGTCCATGCAAATTCACTCGGGAGAAATTGTATTAGTGATTGGAAGAAGTGGAGTTGGGAAAAGTAGCCTAATGAATGTGATTAATGGAGTCTATCCAAATGGGGACACAGATGTTCAATGTGAAGGATTAGAAATTTTAGGACAGTCTCTTCTAACGTTAAATCACTTGGAGAGAACGAAATATGTACGCTCTATTTTTCAAAATGCAAGACTCTCGTTTGCAATGGAGACACCGTACGAAGAAATGATTTTCATACTAGAAAATTTTTGTTTCCCCATTGAAACGATGGAACAGAAAGTACTCGAGCAAGCAAAAAAATACAAGGTTGAAGACTTATTACACCGAAAGTTTGCAAGTCTTTCAGGGGGAGAACTTCAAAAAGTGGCCTTTGGTTGTGCCAGCTTAGTAGAGGCACCACTTTATCTGATGGATGAGCCTTTTGCAAATATCGATGAAGAAAGTATTCCGTACTTTATTGAGCAAATTAAACGGTTGAGTAACGAAGGAAAAGCAATTTGTATCATTGACCACCGATTGGATTTTTGGGAGTGGGTCAATCGGTGGTATCTCTTAGAAGACAGTGGAGAATTGAAACAAATTGAACTTCCTTTAAAGGAGCAAGACAAGCTTCTTCTAGAAGAGAGTGGGAATCTATGTCCTTTACCTTTCAACAATAAGAAAAAGCTAGAAAATGCCAAACCACTGTTTAAAGTCAAAGATGTTTCGGTTTTTGTAGAAAAAGGCAAACCACTTCTTGAGCATATTCATCTTGAACTTCATGAAGGGGAGATGATGGCTCTTATTGGACCTAGTGGGAGTGGGAAAACAAGTTTCTTCAAAGCACTTTTAAAGCAACTCCCTTATACGGGAACAATCGAACTAAAAGGACATTCTTTATCGAAGATGAAGAGGAAGGATTTATTGAAACAAGTCGGGCTTGTTTTTCAAGATCCCACCCTTCAATTTGTGGCTGCGAAAGTTCTAGAGGAATTGAAAGTGACTTTTCCAGGCGAAGCAGAAAGTCGTCTAGAATCGCTTTTAGAAGAATACTCCTTAAAGCAAACAAAGGAATTATCTCCTTGGCTTCTCAGTCAAGGGCAACAGCGCAGGCTTGCTTTTTTAACGATGACTGGAGAGGGGAAAGTTCTACTATTAGTGGATGAACCGACTTACGGACAAGACATGAAAAATGCGATCGCTATCATGAATGCATTGCAGCAATTATGCCAAGAGGGAGTAGCTTGTCTATTTACTAGTCATGACCGTAGATTAGTGCGTCAATACGCGCAGAAGGTGATGCGCATTCGTCATCAGACCATGGAGGTAGAGATGAATGAAGATGAGAATTAATCCAAGTGTGCAATTAGGGGTTTCATTTTTATTATCCATGGTCATCCTTTTCACCAAATCATGGAAACTCAACGGAGCGATGATGATGGCGTCCATCGTGATAATAGTGTTGTTTAGACAACAACCTTGGGGACGCGTTGTGAAACTCGGACTGGGATTACTGATGATTACCTTGATATATTTTCTTTCGGTCTATTTTTATCCAAATGAGAATCTATTGGTTCAAACGGGATCAAGTGGCGTATTTATAGTAGCTTTGGAATTAAGTAGTCGGATTCTTGCGCTTGGTCTTGTAGGAATTAGTCTCTCAACATCCATTGAAAAAAACGAATTTGTTGCCAGTCTTATCCAACAATTGAAAGTGCCAGTGGCGATTGCTTATAGCATACTGGTAGCCATCAATTTTCTGACACTGATTCAAACAGAATATGAGCAGTCGAAATTAGCATTGCAAATCAGAGGGATTTCTGGGAGTAGAGTCCACTTAAAAGCCCTCACGACCATGATGATTCGTCTGATGCGACAATCCGAGTATACCGCTATGGCGATGGAACTGCGGGGATTCTCCCAGGATAGAGTACAAAAAATTCAACTGGAAATTTCCATTTTAGATTTGATTTACAGTAGTTTGATGCTGTCTTTTATCGTTATCGTCATATGGCTACAACAATAAAACCAAAGAGTCACAATTGTGGCTCTTTTTCTATTCGTAGAAGAAGATTGACCCTCTAAAATGTAAGCGCTATAATAAAAGTGTACAAGTCTTTGTACAAAAATAAGTCAAACGGAGGAAGCGCGCTTCATCTGTTGGAAAAGGGGTATGACAATGAGAAACACAAAAGTTCGTGTAATCCAATATGGTTGCGGTAAGATGGCCAAGGTCCTTTTCAAGTATATGGTGGATCATGGTGTGGAAATTGTTGGTGCGATTGATAATAATCCAGAAGTTGTTGGACTCGATGTTGGTGATTTTGCCGAATTAGGGTTTAAAACAGGGGTTGTGATTTCAGATAATGCAGAAGAAGTGTTCAATAGTTGTGATGCGGATATTGCTATTGTGACCATTCTATCCTATATGCCAGAGATGTATCCGTTCTTTGAAACAGCAGCGCGTCATGGGGTGAATGTAATTACGACTTGTGAAGAAGCCATTTATCCTTGGAATACCTCTCCATCTGAGACGAATCGTCTAGACCGTTTGGCAAAAGAAAATGGAGTCACCATTACCGGGTCAGGAATGCAAGATATTTACTGGATTAATATGCCTTGTCTTGCGATGGCAGGAGTGAACCGTATCGATAAAATTAAAGGAGTCGTGAGCTATAATGTCGAAGACTATGGATTAGCCTTAGCAGAAGCTCATGGAGCAGGGTATACCAAAGAACGTTTTGATGCAGAAATTGCGACTGCTGAAAGTTTCCCATCTTACATGTGGAATGCAGCCGAAGCCATCTGTTCGAAGATGAACTGGACGATTAAAGACATCAGTCAAAAGAGTGTTCCATATGTTTTAGATGAAGATGTGTATTCAGAAACACTCGGTCGAACCATTTCTGCTGGGGAAGTGACGGGAATGTCTGCAGTGACCACTCTTCATACGCATCAAGGCGTAGAAATCGAAGTGGAATGTATCGGTAAAGTTTACCGCGAAGACGATGGAGATATGTGTGATTGGGAAATCACTGGAGAACCAAACTTAGTGTTCTCTGTTCAAAAACCAGATACGGTCGCACATACTTGTGCAACGATTGTCAACCGCATTCCAACAATCTTAAATGCGACACCTGGATTTGTAACGAGTGAAAAATTAAGAGAAGCCACTTATCCTACATATCCATTGCATACGTATGTAGAAAATCCATTTTTTGAGTATTAAAATTTTAATTCAATTCTAGGTAAAACAAGTACATGGGTTGATAAAATTATTTATCAACCCGTTTTATTATTAAAAAAATTTGGTAAAAAATATTTTTAGGTTAGGGGAGTAATTATGTCTGAAATGACTTTTTCTATTTGGAAGTTATATGCAAAAAATAAAAATAAAGGAGCACTGGAAATCGCCGCCACTAAAGAGTATTTTACGAATTTCCAATCTACTAAAGAACCGTTGTATATAACAAAAAATGAGAATGAAGCATTTTCAGTTTCGATTGAAAATAATGCAAATTTTATTTTTTTTATGATAGAGCATGGGAGTACACAACCAAGAGATGTTGATGTTTTTAATGTTAGAAATAAAAAGTTAAGAGAAAACCCTCGAGATGAAGATGAGATGGAATTTATGGAGCAGTTCTTTGTGTTATATGATTATAAAAAAGAATTATTATTTATTTCCAATCTTAGAAAAAGGAATTTATTTTTGGATTTGTTAAATAATTATAGTAAAGGGTATAATTTTAAAATTAAAGGCATTTATCTAAACAAATCAGATTTTTTAGCAAAATT
>NZ_CALHIF010000003.1 GCF_938030755.1 uncultured Granulicatella sp.
ATCTAGATTATTCTGATCCTGAACTGATGCATGTTGGTGTAACTTCGGTTGCTAACAACCTGCTTACAAAAATTAAACAAGAGTATTTTATTGTATAGTATTTTGAAAAGCCACCGAAAAAGGAATTACTCTTTAAGGTGGCTTTTTTAGAAGTAAAGTTTAGGCTAGAAAAACAACAAACAACGCACCAATTTTGGTGCGTTCTGCTTTTTTATGCTATAATGGATTTAGAAAAATAAAGGAGTTTGCCATGATTGGAAAGAACATAAAATCCTTACGTAAAACACATGACTTAACACAAGACGACTTTGCCCGAATTGTAGGAATTTCTCGAAATAGCTTGAGCCGGTATGAAAATGGAACGAGTTCAGTCTCTACGGAACTAATAGACATCATTTGTCAGAAGTTTAATGTATCTTATGTCGATATTGTAGGAGAAGATAAAATGCTCAATCCTGTTGAAGATTATGAATTGACTTTAAAAATTGAAATTGTGAAAGAAAGAGGAGCTAATCTATTATCACGACTCTATCGTTATCAAGATAGTCAGGGAATTAGCATTGATGATGAATCTAATCCTTGGATTTTAATGAGTGATGATCTATCTGACTTGATTCATACGAATATCTATTTAGTAGATAATTTTGATGAAATAGAGAGGTATAGCGGCTATTTGGATGGAATTGAACGTATGTTAGAGATATCTGAAAAACGGATGGTAGCCTAATGGAAATCCAAGATTATACTGATAGTGAATTCAAACATGCTCTAGCACGGAATCTTCGTTCTCTGACAAGAGGAAAAAAGTCCAGTAAGCAACCTATAGCGATTTTGCTTGGAGGGCAAAGTGGTGCTGGTAAGACTACAATTCATCGTATTAAACAGAAAGAATTTCAAGGAAATATTGTTATCATAGATGGCGATAGTTTTCGCTCTCAACATCCACACTATTTAGAACTGCAGCAAGAATATGGCAAAGATAGTGTAGAATACACCAAAGATTTTGCAGGCAAAATGGTAGAGTCTTTAGTAACAGAATTGAGTTATTTGGGATACAATCTTTTGATAGAGGGAACTTTACGAACGATTGATGTTCCAAAGAAAACAGCACAACTATTAAAAAATAAGGGGTATGAGGTACAATTAGCCTTGATTGCGACAAAGCCAAAGCTGTCCTATCTGAGTACTCTTATCCGTTATGAAGAACTGTACGCTATTAATCCAAATCAAGCACGCGCAACTCCAAAAGAACATCATGATTTCATTGTAAATCATCTAGTTGATAATACACGGCAATTGGAAGAACTAGCTATCTTTGAAAGAATTCAAATTTATCAACGAGATAGAAGTTGTGTATATGATTCAGGAGAAGATAAAACTTCAGCAGCAACCGTCCTTCATGATTTACTATTTGGAGAATGGAATCAAGTTGAGAAAGAGATGCTTAAATCTGGAGAAGAAAGATTGAAAGATTTAACGAATCGAAATGATTGTTAGATCTCAAATTATAAAATAAACTATACTTATAATTTTTGTTAGTTGTTTGAGCTGGGCGAAAAGTTTTTAAAATCAAAAAAAACGCATAGTATCAGGTGTTGAAAAAGCTTGATATTATGCGTTTTCTTGTGGGAAGATTTACTCCATTTTCTTCAGGAATTAAGATTTTGCCCAGCCTCAAAAGTTCTAATCAATTTTAATAACTCAGAAAAAGAAGACTGACAAAATTTAACTTAACAGACGAAACTATAAAAGTTGGCGACTTGAAATTGGATAAATCACAATTTGACATTCCAAAGAAAGTGACCATCCTTTCTTCGCGAGTTGCACCAGTCTATAAAAATGTCAATGGCGAAAGCATTGCG
>NZ_CALHIF010000004.1 GCF_938030755.1 uncultured Granulicatella sp.
TAATAAAAACACCCCAAAAGTTAGATTTTGTGTCTAACTTTTGGGGTGCACTTCACTTTCCGGTGGTTTTTTGTGCGCAAAAATAGAAAGTAAGGTCAAAAATATCATATATGGTATTTTTGTTCGATCGTTTAGTTGACGCACCAACGTAACTTTAGTACACTTGAATTAAATTTGAAGAGAAACATCATGGAATTTTTTATTATTGGTTTAGGCATCTTCTTACTAGTCATTAATTTCTTTACCGTTATCGAATATGTTAACAATTTCGTTATCGAAGCAGCTCTCTGACCGAGCTGCTTTTTTTGTTCCCCCTTTCAAGAATTTTTTTATGCTTAAATTTTTTTATTTTGTAAATCCGTTTCAAAATTTTGGTGAATTTTCTGTCATAAGCGCCCTTCGCTGGAATGGGAGAAACATAGCGTATCGCTTGTTGAAAAACGAAGAGCCTTCGGATTCTATAGGAATAACAATAACAGTCATAATCGATGTGAATTACTGGCTCTGGAAATTCATTGCCTAGAGTCAGTTTGAAGCTCGATAGGAAATGAGACCGAGGCTCGTTCCGGTATAGCTATTGCTGTTCCTATGAAGATATCCGAAAGTGCTCGTAGTTTTTCAATTCAAAAACTTACGAAGTACCTTCTCGTTGACTTTCAGCTTTTTAACCGAAAGGTTTTTATCCGTGAAAAATCACTAAAGTGTTACAGAAAACGTTTTAATATTACGAAATAAAAAAGTTTCCTAAAAATCTATAAAATACAAGAATAAAAAGCTAAATTCTGCTATACTAGAATAGAATTCTTACAGCCAAGTCTGTAGAAGAATTATCTAAGGAGGAAACAGTGTGGTTGCATTTAATTTTAAAGCACAAAATATCGGAATTGACTTAGGAACAGCTAACACGATTGTTTATCTTGAAGATGAAGGAATTGTCACACGTGAACCTTCCGTTGTTGCAAAAAATATCGTTACAGAAGAAATTATCGCAGTAGGGAAATCGGCTTTCGAAATGATTGGGAGAACGCCTGAAAATATCGTAGCATTACGCCCAATGAAAGATGGTGTAATCGCAGACTATAATACGACAACTGCTATGTTAAAATATTTCATCCAATCGATTGTTGGCCGCTCATTTTTTAAACCAGTGGTCATCATTTGTGTACCAAGCGGAATCACGGACGTTGAAAAAAGAGCCGTTTTAGATGCTACTAAATATGCTGGAGCGAAGGAAGCATATGTTGTGGAAGAACCTTTTGCAGCAGCAGTAGGAGCGGGATTGCCAATTACGGATCCAACAGGAAGCATGATTGTCGATATTGGTGGAGGAACAACGGACGTAGCAACGATTTCTTTAGGAGGAATCGTAAATAGTCGTTCGATTCGTGTAGGTGGAGATGAGCTCAATGAAGCTATTATCCAGCATGTTCGTAAAACGTATAATCTACTGATTGGTGAGCGTACAGCAGAGGAACTTAAGATTCAATTAGGATCTGCTTCTGTCGAAAAAGCGCAAGGAAGTATGCAAGTTCGTGGACGTGATATGGTAACAGGTCTTCCACGAGTAGTAGAAGTTCCCGCTAAAGAAATTGCAATTGCGATGAGTGAGATTATTCATCAAATTTTAGATGCTGTTAAAGATGTGTTAGAACAAACACCGCCAGAAATTTCTGCGGACGTTATTGATCATGGGATCGTTCTGACAGGTGGGGGAGCAATGCTTCGTCATCTTGCAGAGATGATTTCTAAGGAAACGCAAGTGCCAGCGTTTGTTGCCAATGATCCACTAGATTGTGTGGCATTAGGAACAGGAGCTATTCTAGCGAATCCATCATTAATGAAAAAATAGAGTCCGTTGAATAATTTAATAGAGGAGTGATGATGTGAATCCAATTTTTTCAAATAAGAAACTAATTGGTTGGGTAATCGGAATCATTGTTGCATTAGCATTAATCATGTATTCCGTTACTTACGGAAGTAATATCGTGACTCAAGGTGTTAATGATGTAACCAATATTCTTGGAAGATTAGTCTCTTATCCAGCAAATAGTATTAATGATTTTATTGATAGTGTGGGTGATTTATCAAATACGTATCAGGAAAATCAATCCTTAAAACAAAAAATCGATACCATTCATGAATTAGAGGTTCAATTGAATGAGTTAAAACGTGATAATCAAAAAATGAAAGAAACGCTGAAATTGCAAGATACGCTGAATGATTATACATTAGTGAATGCTACTGTCATTGCGCGTAATCCAGACACTTGGCGTGATGTGATTACGATTAATAAAGGATCAAATGATGGAATTCAACCTCAAATGTCTGTCATGAGTGATAATGGTTTAGTAGGAAAAGTTTTAGATGTGAATCCTACAAGCGCACGTATTGCCTTGTTATCGAATGCTGATAATACTTTAGTTCGTGTTGCGGCGATGATTCAAAATGAAAAAGAACCAATCTACGGGACCATTACCGGATATGACGAAAAGACAAATATGCTTGTTATGAGCCAAATTCAAGCTACTCAGGATATTAAAGTAGGGGATAAGGTTGTGACGAGTGGTCTTGGCGGCATTTCTCCAAACTCGCTATATATCGGAACTGTTGAAGAAGTGGCAATGGATCGTTTTGGGTTATATAAAGAAGTGAAAATTCGTCCAGCAGCAGATACGAATGATGTTCGTTATGTAACAGTAGTCATTCGTACAAGCGAAAGTGAGGGGCAATAATGCGTAACTCCAGAAGAGTTTATTGGGTATTGTTTGTCTTTATTCTAGCTTTCCTAGTAGACGGTGTATTGACGAATCATTTTTCAACTTTATTTCTGCGCTCTGGCTATAGTTTAACTCCAAGAATTATTATCATTGCAGTTGTATTGCTGAATTTTATGATTGACCATAAGGCGATGTTTTGGTTTTCAGTGATTGCAGGATTCTTAGTAGATAGTTATTACGCGGGAATTCTAGGAATCTATATGGGAATATTTGCGGTCATTGTGCGAGTGATTCGTTTAGTACGTACGAATATTTTGCAAAATCCATTTACATTAGGATTAGCTTTAGTGTTCTTCTTAAGTTTGACAGAAGTTTCTGTTTACTTCGTATATGCGCTAAGAGGCGTTGTCAGCATGGGCTGGAACGAGTTTTTAGTGGAACGATTAGGGGCGACGCTAATGCTCAATATCGTGATTTATTATATTCTGTATATTCCACTTCGTAATTTTGCAAGGTGGGTGAATGCGACTCCAGTAGTGAGTCCACATGATTTAATCAATCATCGAAGAAGTTAATCTAGTATACCAATAAGGGTTGGCGAGTGCCGGCCCTTTTTGTTTAGGCTATTAATACCGACTGTTGTAGCATTTATGCTATAATAAAGAGAATTAGTGTCTTTAGAAAGAGGAATGGAATGAACAAAGAAATATTTTTGAAACTAAGTTTAATTTCTAAAGGGGTCATTGCTATATGCGCTTTAGTGGGATTCTTAATGGAGATGTTTCTCCATGGATGGCATTCTATTCGTTATTACACCAATCAATCTAATTTACTAGTAGTTATTTTTCTAATTTACTTACTGTTAAAATACCGTAAGGAAGGCCATTGGAGTAAGTGGGATATTCGCTTAAAAGGTGGAATCACCGTTGCGATTCTTCTAACAGGACTGGTGTACCATTTTATGCTAGCTCCTTTAAAAACACCTGAAGAATTTTGGACGATAGAAAATTTTCTAGTGCATTATATTGTTCCTTATGGAGCATTGTTAGATTGGGCACTATTTGACAAAGGACATTGCTATAAGTGGTGGGACCCATTTGTATGGACGATTTTACCATTGGCGTATGCAATTATTTCTGTTGCGATTGCGTTAATTACACGAATCCCCATTGGAAATAACCCGGATGGACCGTTCCCTTATTTCTTCTTGAATGTCGATAAATATGGAATTTTAGGTGTTATTCAGTATAGTTTAGGATTGGCAGCCGCATTTTTAGTAGGCTCCTATGTCCTTGTACTTTTTAAAAATGGATTTAAATCAAAGGAATATTTATAAGAGAGGAGACTTTCATGCTTCGAGATATTGGTATTGACTTAGGAACTGCGAATATTTTAGTGTTTCTAAAAGATCGCGGGATTATTTTAAATGAACCTTCGTTAGTTGCTTTAGATGAGCGTACTGGAGAAGTGATTGCAGTCGGAGAACGAGCCTATCAAATGGTAGGACGTACTCCAAAAGAAATCAATGTTCATCATCCATTAAAAGGTGGAGTAATAGCGGATATTGCGGTTACTGAGCAATTATTAGAATTATTCATGCAAAAATTAAACTTAAACAGCTGGTTTTCAAAACCCGATATTTTAATTTGCACGCCCACTAATATTACGACCGTAGAACAAAAGGCGATTATTCAAGCAGCGATTAAATGTGGTGGAAGAAATATCTATTTAGAAGAAGAACCAAAAGTGGCAGCTGTAGGAGTAGGGTTAGATATTTTTTCACCAATTGGAAATATGGTAATTGATATTGGTGGTGGAACGAGTGATATTGCCGTTCTATCAATGGGCTCAACAGTGACAAGTCGCTCGATTAAATTAGCGGGTGACAATATGGACTTTGCGATTTCCGAATATATTAAAGACAAGTATCAATTAATCATTGGAGAACGAACTGCAGAGGCGATTAAGATGTCTCTTGGAAGTGCAGTAGAAGTTGAAAATGAATCTGATATGATTGTCAAAGGAAGAGATATGACGACTGGACTTCCAAAAACAGTGACAATCTATACAAATGAAATCTATCATTGTCTAAAAGAAATGTTAGATACCATTGGAGAAGAAGCAAGACTTGTTCTTGAGTCAACTCCTCCAGAATTAGCTGGAGATATTATCGAACGTGGTGTGATGGTTACCGGTGGAGGCGCCTTGATTAATGGGATTGATCGCATGCTCTCTGAGAAACTTCAGGTTCCAGTGATGATTGCAGAAAATCCACTTCAAAGCGTGGCAATTGGAACAGGAATTTTATTAAATCGAATTAAATCTGAAAGAGGCATTTTTGCTGCAATTCGTAGAATTTTTAGTGCGAAGAAAGTGGTAATGAATCCAACTGCGCATATGATTGATGATGAAAGGACAGAAGAATCATGAAAGAACAATTAAAGAATAGTCGAAATTTACTATTTACTGCTTTATTGCGTATTTTAGTTTTCCTTGTCATTGCCATCATCTTATTTGCTCTTGGTTTAATGATTGGATATGCAGTTCTTGGTGAAGGTAAAAATCCTCTCGATATTTTTTCTAAAGAAATTTGGGATAAGATTTTTAGATTTATTAATTAGGAAGCATATAAATTGACCTTTATTGACTATTGAAGTAGACTTAAACAAATATTAGATTTGGAGGAAGTAGTATGAATTTAATTCCAACAGTTATTGAACAGTCTTCACGTGGAGAACGTGCTTATGACATTTATTCACGCTTATTAAAAGACCGTATTATTATGGTGAGTGGACCCGTTCATGATGACATGGCAAATGCGATTATCGCTCAATTATTATTTTTAGATGCACAAGATCCTGAAAAAGATATTTACATGTATATTAACTCTCCAGGGGGAAGCGTAACAGCAGGTTTAGCCATCTACGATACAATGAACTTTATTAAAGCAGACGTTCAAACCATCGCGATGGGTCTAGCAGCTTCAATGGGTTCATTCCTATTAACAGCGGGTGCAAAGGGCAAACGCTTTGCTTTACCAAACGCTGAAATTTTAATCCACCAACCTTTAGGAGGAGCACAAGGGCAAGCGACAGAAATTGAAATCGCAGCGCGTCAAATCCTAAAAACACGTGAACGTTTAAATAAAATCTTGGCAAAACAAACAGGCCAAAAATTATCTCGTATCGAAAAAGATACAGATCGTGATAACTACATGACTGCACAAGAAGCTTTAGAATATGGCTTAATTGATGCGATTATGGAGAATAGATAATATTTTTATCAATGATTCATGCAGAGGAACCGATGTGTTCTTCTGCATGTTTTTTTGCATTATATCTTCCTTTTTAGTCTTGGAAGCGGTACAATGGGAATGTATTATTTGTAAATTGCTAAAGGAGAAAAAGGAATGACAGTAGTAGAAAATCCATTAAAGGATGCCAAAGTGGCGTATGAATATTATGAACTACCAGGAGAGTTTGTAGAGATTCAACCTTTAGGGAATGGATTAATTAATAAAACTTATCAAATTACTCATACACATGAAAATAAAGAAAAGCAATATGTATTGCAAGCGATTAATCATCATATTTTTCCGAATGTACATGGATTAATGGAAAATATTGAGAAAGTAACAAGCTATCTACGTGAAAAATATGAAGCAGAAGGACGTGACGCTTCTCGTGAAACGCTTCGTGTGATTCGCAACAAAGAGGGGCATTTAACGGCGAACTTGGATAATGGGTCTTACTGGCGAATTTATGATTCAGTGGAAAATAGTTATTCATTAGACAAAGTAGAAAATCCGCAGCAGTTTTATATTACTGCAAAAGCATTTGGACGCTTCGCCTATGATTTAAATGACTTCGATGCAAGCCAGTTAGTAGAAGTGATTCCACAATTCCACGATACAAGGAATCGTTATCGCCAATTAGAAGAAGCGATCCGAGAAAATCGTGTAGGCAGAGTAAAAGAGATTCAAGCAGAAATCGACTTTATTCAAGATCGTAAAGCAGATTGCTTCTTACTATATGATTTGCTAGATGAAGGCGTATTGCCTCTTCGTGTAACGCATAATGATACAAAATTAAATAATATTATGTTCGATAGCCAAACGAAAGAGCCACTATGCATCGTGGACCTTGATACGGTTATGCCAGGGTTGGTGTTATTTGATTTTGGGGATTCGATTCGTTTTGGTGCTAATGACTGCGCTGAGGACGAATCCGATTTAACAAAAGTGAACTTCGATTTTGATTTATACGAAACGTATGTAAAAGGCTTTATCGAAGGAACAAACGGAATCTTAACCGAAGCCGAACTCGAATACTTACCTTGGGGTGCTCGCGTGATCACGCTGGAACAAGGGATTCGTTTCTTAACGGACTACATCAATGGCGATGTCTACTACCAAACCAATCGTCCAGGACAAAACTTGGACCGAGCACGTACACAATTAAAACTGGTACAAGATATGGAAAACGTTTGGGATAAGATGGTAGAATCTGTTAAAAACGCACAAAAATAAAGCAATTTAGACTCTCTGACAGAAGTGTCAGGGAGTTTTTTTAACTTCGCACACTATATGTTGTAAATTATAAAGACTCTAAAACACAATATATTGTGTTTTAGGGGTTGATTTTTAAATTCAGCATGATAAAATAGATTCAAGAGTTTCGAGGAGGGATTGTGATGTGTGTACAAGAATTGAAGACCTTATTAGTTACAAAAAGAGATGGTCGGGAAGTTGAATTTCAAAAGGAAAAAATTGAACGAGCAATCTTTAAAGCAGAAACAGAGTTAAATGGAGAAATGGATGCTAAAAGAGAAGCGGAATTGAATCGAATCGTAGACGAAGTTCTCCAAGAAATTTCAAGAAGATTTAGTGAGACTATTCAAATTTATGAAATTCAGAGTATTATTGAACATTTTTTAATTGAAGATGGGGAATCTGAACTAGCACAGGCATATATTTCATATAGAGTGGATCGTGATTTACGTAGAAAAAATCAACTAGATTTCCAATGGGCGCTGTCTCGATTAACGAATAAAGATGCAAGCGTGGTTAATGAAAATGCGAATAAAGATAGTAAAGTTTTTAATACGCAAAGGGATTTAACTGCGGGTACAGTTGGAAAGATTATTGGATTAAAACTATTGCCGCCTCATGTTGCCAATGCGCATTTAAAAGGGGATATTCATTATCATGATTTAGACTATCATCCATATATGCCACTGACTAATTGTTGCTTAATTGATTTTGAACATATGTTAGGACTTGGATTCAAGATTGGGAATGCCGAGGTAGAGTCTCCAAAATCGATTCAAACAGCAACTGCTCAAATGGCTCAAATCATTGCGAATGTCGCAAGTAGCCAATATGGAGGGTGTTCGGCCAATCGTGTCGATGAATTATTGGCTCCCTATGCAGAATTAAACTATCAAAAACATTTGGCGGATGCCAAGGAGTGGATTGAGGGAGTGGCCCGTCAAGAAGCTTTTGCAATGAAAAAAACGGAAAAAGATATTTATGATGCGATGCAATCGTTAGAGTATGAAATTAATACACTCTATACTTCTCAAGGGCAAACTCCCTTTACAACTTTAGGCTTTGGACTTGGAACGAGTCGTTTTGAACGTTCTATTCAAAAAGCAATCCTGCAAGTAAGAATGGAAGGAATTGGCAAGGAGAAGAGAACGGCGATTTTCCCTAAACTAGTTTTCACGTTAAAACGTGGGATAAACTTGGAAGAAACAGATCCAAATTATGATGTTAAACAGTTAGCGTTAGAATGTGCTACAAAACGGATGTATCCAGATGTATTAAACTATGATCAAATTGTTCGATTAACCGGTAGTTTTAAAGTGCCAATGGGTTGCCGTTCATTCTTACAAGGATGGAAGGATGAAAATGGACAAGAAGTGAATGATGGCAGAATGAATTTGGGAGTGGTCACTCTAAATATCCCTCGAATTGCGCTAGAAGCAGAAGGGTCAATTGACAAATTCTGGGGAATTTTCGAAGAGAAACTAGCAATCTGTAAGGACGCATTAACGTACCGTGTTGAACGTTGTAAGGAAGCGCAAAGAGATAATGCGCCTGTGTTATATCACTATGGGGCGTTTGGACAACGTTTGAAAGATGGGGAAGCAGTAGATCTTCTCTTTAGAAATCGTCGTGCAACTGTTTCTTTAGGATATATTGGACTTTACGAAGCTGCAACAGCATTCTTTGGTCCAAATTGGGAAACGAATCCAGAGGCGAAGGAGTTTACTCTAGAGATTGTAAAAGCACTGAAGTCGCATACCGATGCATGGGGTGATGAATACGGTTATCATTTCAGTGTTTATGCGACTCCAAGTGAAAGCTTGACCGATCGTTTCTGCAAACTCGATATCGAAAAATTTGGATTGGTACCAGATATCACCGAGAAAGAGTATTATACGAATAGTTTCCACTATGATGTACGTAAAAATCCAACACCATTTGAAAAAATTGATTTTGAAAAAGATTACCCAGTATTTTCTTCGGGCGGATTTATTCACTACTGTGAGTACCCGGTTCTTCGACAAAATCCAAAAGCTTTAGAAGCCGTATGGGATTATGCGTATGATAGAGTGGGATATCTTGGAACGAATACCCCAATTGATCATTGTTATAAATGTGGATACGATGGTGAATTTACCCCAACTGCTAAAGGATTTGAATGCCCGCAATGTAAAAACCATGATCCACAAACGTGTGATGTCGTAAAACGGACTTGCGGATACTTAGGAAACCCACAAGCGCGTCCAATGGTACATGGACGTCATGTGGAAATTTCTTCTCGTGTGAAACATATGCCAAAACTCAAAGAACGCTACGCTTTAGGAGTGATGGAGAATGAATAATCCAAAACCAAAGGAGTGGACGAGTGAGCAATATTCCAAAGGGAAAATTGCCAGTTACAAACCGTATAATTTTGTAGATGGGGAAGGGGTACGCTGCTCACTTTATGTGAGTGGCTGCCTCTTTGCCTGTGAAGGCTGTTATAATGTGATCGCTCAAAATTTTAATTACGGAATATCATATACTAAAGAGTTAGAAGAGCAAATTGTTTCAGATGTTGGAGCTTCCTATTGCCAAGGGTTGACGCTTCTGGGTGGTGAACCTTTCTTAAATACAGGAGTTTGTCTGTCTTTAGTAAAGGCGCTACGGGAAGCTTATGGAAATACCAAAGATATTTGGTCTTGGACAGGATATACTTGGGAAGAGCTGATGCAAGAAACTGAAGATAAGTTAGAATTATTAAGTTTGATTGATATTTTGGTAGATGGACGATTTGAACTCGCTAAAAAAGATTTGACCTTGCAATTTAGGGGGAGCAGTAATCAGCGCATTATTGATGTACAGTCTTCTCTAAAAGCTGGTGAAGTTATCTTGTGGTCTGGATTATGGAATTCTTAGGAATTGTTCAAATTTCTGACAAATGATGGTAAATTTGTTAAAATATAGGAATGAATCATAATGAAGGAGACGACAAACGGATGGCGATTAAGGGACTTGGGTTGGACGCGGTAGAATTGTCACGCATTGAAAAAATCGTAGCAGAACCTAAATCTTTTTTGGAAAAAGTGTTAACACCAAAAGAGTTGGAAAAATATCATACGCTCCCTTTTAAACGAAAAGTGGAATTCCTTGCGGGACGATTTGCGGCTAAAGAAGCTTATGCCAAAGCACTTGGGACTGGAATTGGACAGCATGTTTCATTTCAAGATATTGAAGTGTTGAATGATGCCACAGGAAAACCGGTTCTTGTATGTGAACGCTATTCTCATCAAACATGGATATCGATTACGCATACGAATCATGATGCCTATGCCGTTGTCGTACTTGAATCCAATTAAAAAAGGAATGAACCATCATGTTAGAAGCAATCCATCGAAACACGAGAGTTGTAGTGGATTTATCAATTATTAAACAAAATATTTCTAAACTAAAGTCTAAATTAACCCCCTCCAAACAAGTCTATGCAGTTGTAAAGGCGAATGCATATGGACACGGTATGATTCCTGTTGCTAAAGCTGCTTTAGAAGCAGGGGTTCAGGGATTTTGTGTCGCAAATGTAGATGAGGCCTTGGCGTTAAGAGAAGCAGGAATTATAGAGCCTGTCTTAATACTTGGATTAAGCCGAGTGGAAGACGCGCCACTATTAGCAAGAAATCACATTACTGCTGCGGTCGATTCTGTAGAATGGCTCGAAAAAGCTGCTCCACTATTAACGGAGGAAGCCTTAAAAGTACATGTTGCTGTAGATTCGGGAATGGGTCGTATTGGCGTCGTGAATGAAAAAGAATTAATCGCAGTTGAGGCTGTGTTACGAAAAGGTCCATTCGAATTCGAAGGAATGTTTACCCATTTTGCGACAGCGGATGAAGAAGACACCGCACATTTAGCAAAACAAGAAGAAAAATTCAATGGCATGGTTGAGGGATTGGAAGAAAGACCTCCTCACATTCATTGCTCCAATTCGGCTTATGCAATTTGGCATAGTGCCGGAGATAGTGATATTATCCGGTACGGCATTGGTTTGTATGGCATTAATCCTTCTAATGGAGACTTAAGCATTGAAGATGAAGAACATCTAACTCCAGCCCTGCAATGGGAAACCGAGATGGTCAAAGTGAAGAAACTGGAAATTGGGGATACGGTGAGTTATGGGGCAACCTATACAGCTAGAGAACCTCAATGGGTGGCTACCTTACCAGTAGGATATGCGGATGGTTATATTCGCGCCTACAATAAAGGAGAGGTCATTGTAGATGGAGTTCGCTGTCCTATTATTGGAAGAGTGTGTATGGATCAATGTATGATTCGCCTGCCTCATGAATATCCAGTCGGCACAAAGGTTACTCTTCTAGGGAAAAACAAAGAAGAGGAAATTACAGCAATTGAATTAGCTAAACGTGCAGATACAATTGCTTATGAAGTCATTTGTATCATCTCTGATCGCGTGAAAAGGGAGTATATCAATGGTTGATAAGATTTTAAGGGGAGATGTCTTTTTAGCAGATTTGTCTCCAGTGATTGGTAGTGAGCAAGGAGGAAAACGCCCCGTTCTCATTATTCAAAATGATATTGGGAATCACTTTAGCACAACTGTCATCGTTGCTGCAATCACAGCAAAGAATACAAAAGCTAACATTCCAACGCATATTGAAATCAAAAAAGACCAATTTGGGTTCGAACGAGACTCTGTTGTCTTACTTGAACAATTACGCACAATTGACAAAGTTCGAATTCTTGAGAAAATTACGCAAGTGGATGCAGAATTTATGAAAACCATTAACGAAGGACTGAAAGTGAGTCTGGGGTTGGAATAAGGAAAGCCCTCTTATGAAATTTTAGAGGGCTTTTTCGATACAAT
Organism: uncultured Granulicatella sp.; assembly: GCF_938030755.1. GTDB lineage: Bacteria > Bacillota > Bacilli > Lactobacillales > Aerococcaceae > Granulicatella. Next base: position 12,125 of record NZ_CALHIF010000004.1, read on the forward strand.
AATCTCTGATGAAAGACAAATTTCTTTAAAAAATTCCCTTGATTTACAGTAGGGATGGTAGTATACTAGTTAAGTACTCTTAAGTACAAATGCCTCCTTAGCTCAGTTGGTAGAGCAGTAGACTCTTAATCTATGGGTCACAGGTTCGAGCCCTGTAGGGGGCATTTTTTTATGCACAAAAAGCCTTGGAAAACCAAGGTTTTTTGTGCGTATTGTTCCGTATTTGTTCCGTGAAATTGAAAGTGTAATGAAATGTTGAGTTATCAATGTTTCTCAATTTTTTTATACCCCCAAAAAGTGAAAAGGTTTAGAAAATGGTTTAGACCAACTAAACAAAATGGAAAAACAGAATTTTTAAAAACCTTTGACGTCATTCGTTTTTTACTATGTTTTAAGCCGCATTCTGCGCTTCACTTAGCCGGTGGATATTAATTTGTTATAAACATAAACTAAGTTACTCGTCTAATCGAATAAACATCATCGCGTTAAGGAGAGAGATTAGAGTGACTGTATTAATATTATTGCAATAAATCAGTCTCTTATTTTCAATAGGAGGAATAATAAAATTAGAAATAATAATATCATACGGTGATTCTTTTAAAGAATCAATGGATAATTCTAATTCATTCCAAACTTCAAGTTCAAAATTGTTACTACAATAATAAGAAAGAGTTTCCGCTACTGATTTTGCATGATACTGGTCAAAATTACTCATAACCAAAACCTTTAATTTAGGTTGATTTTGTAAAAGATTTAGCACTAAGTGTTTGCTATGGGTGATAAACGTATAGGCCAAATGATTGACTTTCATTGAACTACTATCAATATCCAAAGTCTGTAAGTAATGCAGAATCCCTTCTTTTACATCGGAAACAAATCGAGGAAAAATATTTTGAAAGTTCTTGATTGTATTGCCCTTTTGATCAAATAGGATAAACTCTGTAGATAATTCCTGACGATGAAGATGTGCCGTATTATGCAGATGCCAAATAAGATTATCCTTATTGTCTACTTTAATATTATACTCTCTTGATACCTGATCAACTAAATCCCCCAACAAATGATATGATTTCTTTACATAGATGTCCGTTTTTGTATACTTCAGAAATACTTTT
>NZ_CALHIF010000005.1 GCF_938030755.1 uncultured Granulicatella sp.
CTTAAATATTACAACGATTGAGAAACCAACGATTTCTAAAAATCAAGTATTAGTAAAAGTCAAAACAGCGGGCGTAAATCCGCTAGATAATATGATTTCTAGAGGAGAAGTAAAACTCATTGTTCCGTACTCATTGCCGCAAACAGCTGGAAATGAAGTTGTCGGAATCGTCGAAGAAGTAGGAAGCGAAGTAACGGCATTCAAAACAGGAGACCGAGTATTTGGTAGACTTCCATTGGATGCCATTGGAGCTTTTGCTGAATATGTAGCGGTTGATAGCGACTCGTTGGCATTTGTTCCAGAGTACTTATCAGACGAAGAGGCAGCCGCAGTTCCGTTAACGGCTTTAACCATTATGCAAGCATTAGAATTAATGGGGGCAGAAGCAGGGAAGACCATCTTTATTTCTGGAGGTACAGGAGGAGTCGGTGGAATGGCTATTCCGATTGCAAAAGCAAAAGGTCTTACAGTGATTACAAATGGGGATGCATCGAATAAAGAACGCGTCTTATCCATTGGAGCAGACCGATTCATCGATTACAAAACAGAAGATTATACACAAACCGTTAGTGATGTCGATTACGTGTTAGATACTCTTGGCGGGGCAGAAACAGAAAAACAAATGTCGATTATGAAAAAAGGTGGGCATTTAGTATCGTTAAGAGCGATGCCAAACGGTACCTTTGCTAAAGAAATGAATCTACCAAAATGGAAACAATTCTTATTCAGATTGGCAGGTCGAAAATTTGATAAGATGGCTCAAAAATACGGAGTACATTATCATTTTATCTTCGTTCGTAGTAATGGAGCACAATTGCAAGAAGTCGCAGATATCTTTACAAAACTAGAAATTAAACCTTCCATTGATACAGTGTATCCGTTCGAAGAAGTAAATGCAGCACTTGATAAAGTGGCGAATGGTCGTTCACGCGGTAAAACAGTCTTAAAATTTTAAAAAGGGAACATAAAATGTCTTATATTACAACTAAAAATCAATTTGTAACAGTAGGTGGCAATCAAATTGCTTATCGTGAATTAAGTAAAGGGAAATCGGAATACCCATTAGTGATGCTTGTTCATTTGGCTGCCGTCCTCGATAATTGGGATCCAAAATTATTAGATTTAATTGCCGAGGAACATCATGTCATTGTAATGGATTTACCAGGTGTGGGAGCGAGTCAGGGGAAAGTAGCCGATACGATTCCAGGGATGGCTTCACAAACGATAGAAATTATCAAAGCATTAGGTCACGACAAAATCAATCTCTTAGGCTTGTCTATGGGAGGTATGATTGCTCAAGAAGTCGTTCGTTTAGAGGACAGTTTAGTGAACCGTCTTATTCTGGCAGGAACAGGCCCTCGTGGTGGCATAGAAATGGACAAAGTGACTGGGAAAACATTTAGATTTATGTTCAAAGGTGCGTTACACCGTGTGGATCCTAAACGATACATTTTCTATAATCATGATGAACAAGGCGGGATAGAAGCTACGAAGGTTCTTGGCCGTATGGGAATGCGTAAAAAAGAAGATTCTGATAAGGAAATGAATATCCCAGGGTTCCTTACACAATTAAAAGCGATTAAACGTTGGGGGAAAGATGCGCAAGATTCTCTTGCATTTATTACACAACCTACATTAATTGTGAATGGGGATAATGACTTACAAGTACCAACTGCAAATTCTTATGAAATGCACGAGAAAATTGCAGGCAGCAAATTGATTATTTATCCATATGCAGGTCACGGATCTATTTTCCAATATACTGAAGAATTCTCTAAAGAGCTATTAGCATTTTTAGCAGAGTAAAAAATTATAAAGAAACCTCGAAACGGAAATTCCGCTTCGAGGTTTTTGTGTTAAAGCTCCTCAATTAATGAGACAAGGTCCGCTCAAAAAAGAGTTTCTTAGAGGATGTTTTATTTTCTCAATTGGTGAGTGAGTTGGTAACTCGATTCTAAAATTTCGTTTTGACGTCGGTCGTCTTTTTGGAGAAGTCCAAGATACAACAAGTCGATTAAGAATAGGGAATCGTTTCGGCTAGTAATCGCAGCAGAACGAATAATATTCTCATGTCGAGGGACCTTTAAGCTATACGTGCTGAGGGAATCCAGTTGATTATTTCCTAAAGCGGTAATCGAAACGGTGGGAATTCCTCTAGAATTTGCAATTTCAAAGGCGCTCGTGACTTCTTTAGTTTGGGCCGAATAACTCACCCCAATGACGAGGTCGTCTGGTGTCGCGCTACCTAGGCTTGCTAATTGAATATGCGAATCCGTATGGTACAGGATGTTTTTACCAATCCGGCTTAATTTGAAATAAAGATCACTGCAAACCATTCCAGATGCCCCTACCCCAAAGGTATAAATTTTACGCGCATTCTTCATAAGATCAATGACTTTATCCAATACGATATCATCCACGAGTTCCAAAGTCATTTCATAGGAACGAGTGACCGTGCTAATTAATTTGGATTGAATCGTTTGGATGGAATCATCTTTTTCGATTTGCTCATCAATTGTTTGCGCATTTTTTTGCGCAAGGTTTACTTTGAAACGAGAATAAGAGCGGTATCCAATCTTTTTAATGTATTTACTAATAGAAGAAGGCGAAACGCCAATATGTTCTGCCAATGTATGAATGCTAGAAGAGAGTACAATCTCTGAATGCTCTGAAATAAAAGCTTCAATTTTTTTGTCAGTGACGGTTAAAAAGTTTTTCATAGTTAACTCCTTTCGCAGAAATAATGTTTCCAAAAATATTATACTGCAAGAAATATTTTTTTAAAAATATAAAGAAATTTCTAAAATTCTATTTCATTGATAACGCTTTTATGATAAAATGATTTCAGAAGGAAGTGGGAAGATGACAGATTTAATTAAGTTAGATACTGAAAAGAATAATCAGCGAACAATAGATATTGATATTTTATCAACACAAGAAATCCTTCAAAAAATCAATGATGAAGATCAAACTGTTGCTTCTATTGTTTCTAAAAGCATTCCCAAAATATCAGCTTTAGTAGACCAGATTGTTGAGCGTATGCAAAAAAGTGGACGTCTCTTCTATATTGGAGCTGGTACGTCGGGGAGACTGGGAGTATTAGATGCGGCGGAATGTCCTCCAACATATGGAGTAGATAAAGGTCTGGTTGTTGGGATTATGGCAGGTGGAGATAATGCGATGTTTATTGCCCAAGAGGGAGCGGAAGATTCTCTTGAGCTAGCTCGAGGAGATTTATCTCAGTATCAAATAAATGAAAATGATACAGTAATCGGTTTAGCCGCTAGTGGGCGAACACCTTATGTGATTGGGGGATTAAGTTATGCAAGAGAAATTGGGGCTCTAACTGGAGCTATCTCTTGTGTACAAAATGCAGAAATTTCTAAATTTGCAGATTACCCTATTGAGGCGGTTACAGGAGCAGAAGCGATTATGGGTTCTACACGAATGAAAGCTGGAACAGCTCAAAAATTAATTCTCAATATGATTTCAACGAGTGTCATGATTAAGCTCGGTAAAGTGTATAAAAATTATATGGTTGACTTAAAACCAACGAATAAGAAACTCGTCGTTCGTTCTAAAAATATGATTCGCACTTTAACAGGAGTAGATGATGAAATGGCAGAGAAGCTTTATGAAGAGAGTGGTCATAATGTAAAAAAAGCACTCATTATGGAAATAATGGAAGTTGATAGGCAGACCGCAGAAGAAGCTTTAATGAAGGGGAACGGGCATATCAAGCGCGCCATCCATATACTAGGAGGTGATATTTAATGCAAGATATGGAACTGATTATTTTTGAAATCATCAGTAATGGTGGAAATGCCAAAGCTTTAGTATATGAAGCGATGGAAGAATCTGAAAAAGGAAACTTTGAAGAGGCTAGAAAATTACTTGAAGAGGCTGATACTTTTTTAAATAAAGCACATCAAGTACAAACAGACTTAATTCAAAAAGAAGCTGCAGGTGAAAGAAATGAAGTTACAGTACTTTTTGTACATGCTCAAGATCATCTAATGACTTCGATAGAGGTTAGAACTCTAGCAGAAAACATCATTCGAATGAATGAAAGACTTTGGAAGTTAGAACATAAAGAGTAAGGAGAAAACGATGGTTAAATTCAGAAAATGGACCGTTAAGAATGTGGACCAAAAAAAGCAATATAAAACGGCGTTGGGAACCACAGATTATGATATTCCGATGTTTGGTTATAAGAGCGTGTTGCTGATTATCGCTAGTATCGTATTATCAATGTTTGTGATTCCGGCAATTTGCGATTGGCTTCATATTGACTTTAAATGGCCTTTTGTCATTTGTGGTGCTCTCATTGCAGGATTTTCGGTTTCATTTTCTCAATTCTTTGTAAATTCTAAAAAAGGCATTACTCAAGCCTTTTGGTGGGTTGGAGGAATTTGGAGCATCGTTATCGGAATTATTTATTATTTTATCGTAATGACCGGAGTAATTTTATAATGAGTGGAGGTGAAAGTGATGAAAATTTTATTAGTTTGTTCAGGGGGAATGTCTAGTGCTATTGTTGCAAAAGCATTGCAAGATGCTGGTACAAAAGAAGGATTGGATATACAAGTAGACGAATGTGGTACACAAGCTTTTGCTGATAAAGTAAAAGAAGATTATCAAATTTCTCTTGTAGCTCCTCAAATTCGTCATCGTTATGATGTATTGAAAGCAAGTGCAGATGAAGCAGGTGTTCCATGTTTACTCATTAAGCCACAAGGATACACTCCTCTAGGAGGACCAAAATTGCTTCAACAAATTAAAGAGGAATTAAAAATATAAAAAGGAAAGTGGAGATATTCTATGTTTGATAAAATCACAGAATTTATGGATACAAAGCTGTCGACACCGATGGCAAAATTAGCGGAACAACGCCATTTAAGAGCGATTCGTGATGGTATTATTGCAACTCTACCAATTATTGTTGTTGCATCAATGTTTTTAGTAATTGCCTTTCTTCCAAACTCAATGCCAAAGGATTGGGAAATTACACAATTTATTCAAGCTAACCAAGCTAAAATCTTATTACCTTACCGTGTTTCAATGTACATTATGACCCTTTACGCAGTGTTTGGAATTGGATATTCGCTAGCATCTTCTTATGATCTAGATGGATTATCTGGAGGTATTTTAGCAGAATTAGCTTACTTACTAACTATTATTCCTAAAGCAATTCCAGCTGCTTCAGCAGAAGTGAAAGCTTTAGCGGATTCAAGCGAACCTTTAAAAAATTATTTATCTTCATTGCCTTCGGGATTTGTCCTCCCAATGAGTAATCTGGGGTCCGCAGGGATGTTTATAGGGATTCTATCAGCCTTTATTGCCGTTGAAATTTATCGTTTCACTCAAAAGAGTGGATTCAAGATTTCAATGCCACCTCAAGTACCAGCGTCAGTTGCGCGTTCGTTTGAAGCTTTAACACCAACAGTCATTGTACTATTACTAATTTCAACAGTTACAATGTTTATTGGTATCGATGTTCATAAAATTGTAGGGAATATCGTTGCTCCATTAGTGCAAGCGACAGATTCGATCTTCTCAGTTATCGTAGTAATTTTCTTATCACAATTCTTCTGGTCATTTGGTATTCACGGTTGGTCAATTGTTGGATCTCTTGCGCGTCCATTATGGTTAGTATTGCTAGAAGAAAATACTACAGCGTTTGCGAATGGTTCTGCAATCCCTAATATTGCAGCTGAACCATTTTATCAATGGTTTGTAATGATCGGCGGTTCTGGGGCTACTATCGGATTAGCTATCTTACTAATCTGGCGCTCTAAATCTGCATATGGAAAATCTCTCGGTAAGACAGCATTTATTCCAGCAGTATGTAACATTAATGAGCCTTTAATCTTCGGTACACCAATTGTATTAAATCCACAATTAATCATTCCATTTATTTTAGCGCCATTAACAAATGGGGTAGTAACTTGGATTGCAATGTCTGCTGGATTAGTAAATAAAGTTGTAGCAAGTGCACCTTGGACACTTCCTGGACCAATTGGAGCATTCCTAGCTACGGGTAGTGATTGGAGAGCAATCGTATTAAACGTTGTATTAATCCTATTATCTATTCTAATTTACTATCCATTCTTTACAATGTACGACAAATCATTATTGGCTCAAGAGCAAGAGCAATAAAAATGAAACTTTGAGCCCTGTTCTAGTAGCAGGGCTTTTCTATATTAAATTTTAAGGAGAAAATGAATGAGAAGATTAGGAGTATCTATATATCCGGAAAAAAGTACGGTAGAAGAAATCAAGAACTATCTTGAAGAAACAAGTCGTTTAGGCTTTTCTAGAGTTTTCTCTTGTCTATTATCAGTGAATAAGCCTGCAGAAGAAATCAAAAAAGAATTTACCGAAATAAATACTTTTGCTCATGAACTAGGTTTTGAAGTAATTGTAGATGTTTCTCCACGTGTATTTGGAGAGTTAAATATTTCGTATAAGGATTTATCGTTCTTTAAAGAAATTGGAGCGGATGGAATTCGGTTAGATGCTGGCTTTTCAGGATTAGAAGAATCGATTATGACCTATAATCCAGAAAATTTAATTATCGAAATCAATATGAGCAATAATGTTCATACTATTGATACCATCATGGATTATAGACCTAATAAATATAAATTATATGGGTGTCATAATTTTTATCCCCATCGCTATTCCGGTTTAAATTTAGATTTCTATAAAGAATGTACAAAGCGTTTTAACAAGTATGGATTAAAAACCGCAGCATTTGTCACCTCACATGATAAAGGGGCGTTTGGACCTTGGCCAACTACAGAAGGATTACCAACGCTAGAATTACATCGTGAGTTGCCATTAGATGTTCAAATTAAACACCACATTGCAATGGAATTAGTGGATGATATTCTCATTTCTAACTGCTATCCAACGAAAGAAGAATTGTCTCGCATAGATGGACTAGATTTGGATGTAGTGACTTTTGATGTTGAATTAGTAGAAGGCATTCCTGAGATAGAAAAGAAAATTGTATTAGAGGAATTTCATTTCAATAGGGGAGATCAAAATGATTGTTTCATTCGTTCGACACAAAGTCGAGTGAAATACAAAGGACATTCCTTTAAAGTATTTCATGTCCCTAGTCAAATTAAGAGAGGCGATATTTTAATCGAAAGTAGCGAATATGGTCATTACGCAGGAGAATTGCAAATCGCCTTGAAGGATATGGAAAATTCAGGTAAGACCAATGTTGTCGGGAAAGTAGTGGATATTGAACACTTTATTTTAGATGAAATGAAACCTTGGCAGAAATTTAAATTTAGACTTAAATAAGTAGAATGGAGAAAAAAATGAAGATACTATGGGGCGGAGCAACAGCAGCTAGTCAATATGAGGGCGGATTTACTCCGGCAAAAGGTCTAGATACACAAGATTGTAGACCTTATTTACCTCGTACTTCGAATGCCACAGAAGAAACACGATTATTAACAAAAGAAAAAATAGAAGAAGCTAAAAATAAAGCCTCTAAACAATACTATCCTTTTAGAAATGGAACAAAAGGGTTTGAACATCTAGAAGAGGATATAGAATATTTAGCCGAATTAGGGTTAGACTTATATAGATTTTCGATTAGCTGGTCAAGACTTTTTCCTAAAGGAATCGAAGAAGAACCTTCCCAAGAAGGAGTTGCCTATTATGATAAAGTGTTCCAGTTGTTAGCAGAGAAAAAAATCAAGATTTTTCTAACATTAAACCACTATGCGATGCCTATTTATTTAGTAGAGCAATATGGAGGATGGAAAGGAAGAGAATGTATTGATCATTTTCTTCATTTCGCAACCTTCGTATTTGAGAGGTGGGGACATTTAGTCGAATATTGGCTACCATTTAATGAAATCAACGCAGGGTATTTTAGTCCTTATAATGGGGTTGGTTTATTAAAAGGAGAGAATGGATATCAACTGTCCGATGTATTCCAGGCGTTACATCATCAGTTTGTAGCCAGTGCCAAAACCATCCAGCTAGCCAGAAAGATGAACTTACCAGGTCGTTTTGGTTCCATGATTGCTTGCTTCTGCTATTATCCGTTAACGAGTAAACCTGAGGATAATTTGAAATTGGTGTTTGAAGAACAAATGAATCAGTGGTACTGCATGGATATTTTATCAAAAGGTGAGTATCCCTATTACGCAGAAACATTTTTCAAAAACAAAAATATAGATCTACAAATTACAGAAGAAGATAGAAAATTATTAAAAGAAAATACATGTGATTTTGTATCTATTTCGTTTTATACTTCCTCAGTAATTACCGTAGATGAAGCAGATAAAACTGCTGGGAACTTAGTGGTGTCTACTAAAAATCCATATTTGAAAGCAAGTGAATGGGGTTGGCAAATAGATCCTGTAGGATTAAGAACATCCCTTCACCGGGTTTATGAACGATATGGTAAACCTGTTATTGTGTCTGAAAATGGGTTAGGCGCGCGCGACGTATTAACGGAAAATTATCAAATTCATGATGATTATCGCATTGAGTATATGAAATCGTATTACGAGCAAGCTCAATTAGCGCTTGAGGATGGAGTACCTCTTGAAGCGTTTATTGCTTGGGGGATTGTGGATATTGTTTCAGCAGGTAGTTGTGAAATGGATAAACGTTATGGCGTGATATATGTGGATGCGGACAATCACGGAAATGGTAGCTATGCAAGATATAAAAAAGATAGTTTCTATTGGTATAAAGAGTTCATTAAGAATTACAAAAAAGAAAATAGTAATTAACTGTAGAGTGTATGATTATAAAGAATAAGGAATAAAGTTCGTAGTATCTAGAAGATGACCATAAAAACAAAAAGTATTAAAGAGAGTGTGTATCATGAGTGTGTTGTATAAAATTAAAAGCTCAATGAGTGCTTTTACAGAAACCGATCGTTCGATTGCAGAGTTTGTTTTTGCCAATAGACAAGTTGTTCTAGAGTCTAATGCCAAAGAATTAGGTGACATGACGAAAACATCAGCAGCCGCATGGGTACGATTCTCTAAAAAGATGGGGTATAAAGGCTTACCTGCATTTAAAGTAGCTCTTGCCAAAGAAACTCAATTGTATACAAACGAAGATGATATTGAAACCTTTTTAAACCCTCAAGATTCCTTAATGGGATTGCTTCAAAAAACGGAAAATATGTTAACACAAAATATAAGAGAAACTTTTTCTTTACTCGATTATCATGCACTAGAAAAAGCTATCGAGTTTATCCATGAAGCTAGAACTGTCTTCTTGTTAGGTGTAGGAGGAAGCAGTATTGTTTGTTTGGATTTCTATCATAAAATGACTCGCATTCACCAAAATATCATGTACGATCGAGACTTGCATACTTTAATGCCTCGTATTGCGCAGTTAGATAAGAACGATGTTGTTATTGTGATTAGTTATAATGGTGAAACGGAATCGGTTAATTCCATTGCAAAAGTTGCTAAAACAATGGGAGCCAGAATTGTTGGAGTGACAAAGTATAATCTAAAATCAACACTTTCGACATTATCAGATATTCGACTGTTTGTTCCTGTAGAAGAAAAAGAGATTCGCTTAGGATCGATTACTTCTAGGAACAGTTTATTAACGATTACAGATTTATTGTATTACGGAATTGCAAAGACAGATTTTAATGTGACGAAAGAGTTGTTGGTTCGAACAAGACAATTTATTAAGGAGGTTCAATAATGCTTGCAGTAGGCTTAATGTCTGGAACGTCCTTAGATGGTGTGGATACCGTTCTTTGTGAAATAAGCGGTCAAGATGAGTCCACTAGAGTAAAACAATTATATTTTAAAACATATGATATCCCAGAAAGTGTAAGAACAAAAATAAGAAAATGCTGTAGCAGAGAATTAATTCCGGTAGATTTAATTTGTTCGTTGAATTTTGAATTGGGATATCTTTTCGCAGATGCAGTAAAGAGCCTATGTCAAGATGCAAATGTGAAGTTGGAAGATCTTTCTTTCATAGCAAGTCATGGACAAACGATTTTCCATATTCCAAAAGCCTATGACGATTATGTGCCTAGTACCTTACAAATTGGAGAGGCAGCGATTATTGCGAATGAATGCAAAACTAAAGTTATTTCCAATTTTAGAGTCATGGATATGGCTGTCGGTGGTGAAGGGGCCCCATTAGTACCTTATAGTGAGACTTTATTATACAGTGAAGAAGATCAGGCGGTTGCTTTGCAAAATATTGGAGGCATTGGAAATGTAACTGTTCTTCCCAAAAAAGGGGACACTAAAAAAGTCATCGCTTTTGATACAGGACCAGGAAATATGATGATTGACGAAGCCGTACGAACTTTTTACGGCAAAAAATATGATACGGATGGCTATTATGCACGACAAGGAAATCTGATTCCATCGTTAGCAGAAGAATTAAAGGAACATCCTTATTTCAATTTGGAGATTCCAAAAACAACGGGTAGAGAGATGTTCGGAGAGCATTTTACTAAATCTATTCTTGAAAAATATCATTTCTGTGACCCAAATGATTTGATTCATACATTTACCTGGTTTACTGCCTACGCGATTGCCTATCATTATAAAAAATATTTAATTTCTGAATATGGTTTAAAGAAATGCATTATTGGTGGTGGCGGAGCCTATAATTCTTATTTACTAGAACTTATCAGAAATGAGATGCCGGAAGTAACGGTAATGACACAGGAAGAGCATGGTTTTTCTTCTGAAGCAAAAGAGGCTTTAGCGTTTGTGATTCTTGGGAATCAGACTTACCATAGAAGACCTTCTAATGTTCCTTCTGCAACTGGAGCGAAGAAGAGTGTTATTTTAGGGCAAATCACGTACCCTACTCTATAAATAAAAAACGATTGTGAAGGTGAGAGAAATCTCACCTTCACAATCGTTTTTTGTTTACAAATAGAACACACTCTCGGTAGCAGGACGAGAAGGAATTATTTGGAGTTCTTTATGATAGGTGTGCAATACTGAAATACAACTGTTGAGGATAGGCACATTGTTTTTGATGACGCTTCCCTCGAAAGCAACTGGAATAATGCTGTCATTATTGCAAGATAATAAAGTATTTGCAATATCTTTTCCAGCCTGCTCCGCAAGGGTATGTAAAAAGTAATTGCCATCAAAAGTAGAACAGAAGGTGGCGAGTTTTGCGACTTCTGTTTTAGGTTTTGAGTACACAGTTTGTATAATGGAAGTTCGGTCAGGGAATCGCTCTTCTAGAGTGGGAATCAGTTCGTTAAAGTCTAAAGGAGATTCTGCAAAATCAAGATAATGAATATAGGCAGTTAAAATTTTCTTACCAATCCAATAGCCGCTACCTTCATCCCCTAAAATATGCCCCCAACCGCCTTTTTGAATAAACTCTCCATTCTTTCGTGAAAGAAGAGAAGAACCCGTTCCGGCAATGAATAAATTTCCATCCTGATTCTCAAAAGTTGCGATATGACTCATTTTTAAATCGGAATCTACGATAAATTTGCAAGAAATTTTTTCTCTAAAAGCGCAGGTCAGCTCTTGAATTACTGTACCTGCTCCAGCCATTCCAATCGATATTATCGAAATATCCACGTAGTCGAGCTTGTTTTGAGAGAGTAAGTATTCAATGACTTGCAAAACATTAGATACAGCGAGTTCAAAGTTCACAATGGGATTACCCATCTCTCCAATTAATTCATCAATGATTTTATTATCTTTATATAACACACCTTTGGTTTTTGTTCCTCCAGCATCTATGCCAATTTTCATAATAATGGTCCTCTCAAGTTTTATCTGTCTAGTCAATGTGGGCATTTTTAGGGACGTTTACTTCCGTAATTGGTGAGTAAATTTATAACTGGTTTCTAAAATATCGTTTTGAAGACTATCTTCCTTTTGAAGAAGCCCTAAATAGAGTAAGTCCACTAAAAATAATGAATCGTTTCGGCTAGTGATAGCGGCAGAACGAATCGTATTTTCGTGTCGGGGTATTTTTAAGCAATAAGTACTTAAAGAATCTAATTGTGTATTTCCAAGTCCTGTTATAGAAACTGTTGGAATCCCACGTTCTTTGCCAATCACAAACGCGGTACCAACTTCTTTTGTTTTTGCAGAGTAACTCACACCGATGATAAGGTCTTCTTTAGTGGCACTACTAAGGCTTGCGAGTTGAGTATGGGAGTCAGTATGATAGATAATATTTTTCCCAATTCTACTTAGTTTAAAATATAAATCATTACAGACCATTCCAGAAGCCCCCACGCCAAATGCATATATTTTTTCTGCATCTTTCATCAGACGAATGACATGGTCTAACACCGAGTCGTCGACAAGTTCTAAAGTCATTTCATAGGAACGAGTCACGGTGCTAAAAAGTTTTGATTGAATGGTTTTAATAGAGTCGTCTTTTTCGATTTGTTCGTCAATGGTTTTAGTATTTTTCTGAGCGAGATGTACTTTAAACCGTGAATATGAGCGGTAGCCAATTTTCTTAATAAACTTACTAATGGCTGACGGGGAAACACCAATTTGTTCAGATAAGGTATGAATGCTAGATGAGAGTACGGTATCTGAATGTTGTGCAATGAACGATTCGATTTTTTTGTCTGTAGCTGTTAAATAGTTCTTCATACAATCTCCCGCTCTCTGAAACTTTATTTCCAATTCAATTATATAGTATTGAAATAAAATTTACAACGATGTATAATAACTTTTAGAAAACGATTTCAATTCTGATTTTAGTGGAATTTTAAGGAGGAGGTGGAGAAAATGGATGACATTTCCAAGTTGATGACAGAACAAGTAAATGACAGAAGTGTGGATATTGAAACACAATCGATCGGTCAGATTTTACATTATATAAATGATGAGAATAGGACCGTTACAGATGCGATTGAACGATGCATTTCTTCGATTGAAAAAGTAACTGAAGCAGTCGTACAAGCGTTTGAGAAAGGAGGTCGATTGATTTATCTTGGTGCGGGAACTTCTGGAAGACTCGGTGTTTTGGATGCAAGTGAGTGTCCACCAACCTTTGGTGTTTCACCGGATATGGTAGTTGGCGTTATAGCAGGTGGAGATTATGCTCTTCGTCATGCAATAGAAGGAGCTGAAGATGATGAAACCATTGCGCAAGAACAGTTGAAAGAGCTTGGTCTAGTCAAAGAAGATGTCGTCGTTGGAATTAGTGCAAGTGGGCGAACACCATATGTTGTGGCAGGATTAAGCTACGCAAAAGAGGTGGGGTGTTATACGGGAGCAATTTCCAATTCTCCTAATGCCGTGATTTCCAAGGTAGCTGATATCGGTATTGAGGCCATTACTGGTCCAGAAGTAGTCACAGGATCGACTCGAATGAAGGCAGGAACTGCTCAAAAACTCATTCTAAATATGATTACTACAGCTGCAATGATTCGAGTAGGAAAGATTTTTAAAGGATATATGGTAGATGTACAGCCAACAAATCAAAAGTTGAAACAACGAGCAACCAATATTCTAGCTAAGGTAACTAACTTGTCCCAAGAGGAAGCCAGAAAGGTTCTTGAGGACAATCATTTTGATTTAAAAGTGGCTATTATTTCTCAATTACATCATATTTCAGCAGAAGAAGCAGAACAATTGCTTCGAGAGAATCAAATGAATATTGTTAAAGTAATGCAAAATAAGGAGGCTTAATAAAATGGATGCAAAAAAAGTAGCAAGTGAAATTTTAAGTAAAGTCGGACAGAAGGAGAATGTGGTTAGCAATGCAACGTGTATGACACGTTTACGTCTGACAGTAGCAGATACATCAAAAGTGGATATAGCTGGATTAAAAGATGTAGATTCAGTATTAGGAGTTGTTGAACGTGAACAAGGTGTTCAAATCGTTTTAGGACCAGGTAAAGTGACTGAAGTAGGTCGTGAATTTGCTGAATTGACAGGAATTGATTTAGGTAGTGTGGATGAAATTAATGCAGCAGATTTAGCGAAGGAAAACAAAAAAGAAAATAAGGCCGCACATAGGGGCCCTATTCAACGATTCTTGGAACATATTGCTAATATTTTCGTACCATTATTACCAGGGATTATTGCTGCTGGGTTAATTAATGGTATTTCAAATGTTATTAACGTAACTACACACAATGCTTATAACTTTGAATGGTGGTACCAAGCCATTCGTACAATGGGTTGGGGACTATTTACGTTCTTACCTTTATATGTAGGGTATAATGCCGCTCGTGAATTCAAAGGAACTCCAATTCTTGGGGCAATTGCAGGGAGTATGTCTCTAGGGATTTCAACCATGCCACTTCTATTGAAATCAGATGCTGGCCAAGTATTAATGCCGTTTACAGGTAAAGCATTTAATCCAGGTGCTGGTGGTCTATTAGCTGCATTAATGATGGGGATTTTGGTAGCTTATTTAGAACGTGCCGTTGATAAAGTAATACCACAAATGTTGAAAACATTCTTAACACCATTATTAACACTAATCATTGGTGCATTCTTATCAGTATTAATCATCCAACCTGCTGGTGCTGCGTTAACTCAGGGTATTTACACAGTATTAAACTTCGTATATGAACAATTAGGAGTCCTTGGTGGGTACATCTTAGCTGCTGGATTCTTGCCAATCGTATCTGTTGGTCTACACCAAGCATTAACTCCAATCCATGTTCTATTAAACGATCCAAACGGACCAAGTGCTGGTATCAACTATCTATTACCAATCTTAATGATGGCCGGCGGTGGTCAAGTCGGTGCAGGTTTAGCATTATACTTGAAGACTAAGAACAAAAAATTAAAACAATTAACAAGAGACTCATTACCAGTTGGAATCTTAGGTATTGGGGAACCGATGATGTACGCTGTAACCCTTCCTTTAGGGAAACCCTTTTTAACAGCCTGCTTAGGATCTGGTGTCGGTGGTGTATTAGCAGTTCTATTCCACTTAGGTACGGTATCTCAAGGGGTTTCAGGGTTATTCGGTGCTTTAATCATGGTGCCGGGAACTCAAGCACTCTTCTTAACGGCGATGGTGGGAGCTTACATCGGTGGATTTGTCATCACATGGTTCTTCGGTGTAGATGAAGATCGTATTAACGAAGTATATGGAAACAAATAGAGCAAACATTTCTTTTGGGCGCTCCATTTATATCAATCTTGGTGAACAAGTCGTTACACAAGTATTAGAAGAAATGAAAGCCGCGCGTCAAACCGTGGCTTTCACTTCTTTTCAGTTACCAGAACATCCGCTAGAAATAGCAGATATGACACGTCTAGTGGAACTTGCTCGTTCATATGAAGTGGATTTAATCCCAGACATCGCCCATAAAGATCTTACAAAAGAAAATATTGCGGCTCTGAAAAATGCAGAGCTTTCGTACTTACGTCTGGACGAATTTGGGGACGAAGCGTTTATCGAACGTTGTGGCAAGGCGTTTACGCTTGTAGTAAATGCTTCAACGTTTACAAATCGAGAATACCAATTGTTGGAGCGACTAGGATTTGCTAAGCAAATCATTGCTTGCCACAATTATTATCCCAAAGTATATTCAGGAATTTCGCTTGAGAAATTCACGGCGATTAACCAAAAATTGCAGGCGCTTGGGGTCAAAGTGCTCGCGTTTATTCCAGGAGACGAACCTTTAAGAGCTCCGCTTCATGAAGGATTGCCTACTGTGGAAACACATCGTACTTTGGATACGCGTCTTGCCATTTGTGAACTCATTCGTGCGCATACGGATATGATTTTGGTTGGTGATACATTTATTCAGGAGTCAACACAAAAAGTCATGAAGGAATTCCAAGAAGGATTTGTGTCATTAAAGGCACAAGTGCCAGTTGAACTAACAGGGAAAGTGCTTCATGACCGTATTGATGCGAGTGATTTTGTTTACCGCGTACTCGGTACTCGCGGATGGGCTTTGCTTGACGGAGAAGTTTCTACAACAACTCGAACCATTGGAGAAATCAATCAAGCGAATGCGGGTTACGGACGTTACCAAGGAGAAATAGAAATTACTAAAGAAAATTTGCCATCAGATGCGCGTCAAAACGTTATCGGTCATTTGCTACCATCTGAGATTTCTGTATTTAAAGCTTTGCCTGAAGAAATTGGCATTCGATTAGAAGTAGAATAATAAAATAGCATCCATCCTACATTGTACTGACCCCAAAAAGTTAGACAATTAATTTAAGCAAAGGATTTAGTTCTGT
>NZ_CALHIF010000006.1 GCF_938030755.1 uncultured Granulicatella sp.
TTTGGAATCCATCCAAGCAAATTTCTGCTACGGTCTTTAAGCCGATTCAAGTGAATAAGGAGATAGGATTTTAATCTCTGTATTTTCAAGCTTGTAAAGTAAAAAGCTTTGACAAACTTTCAATAAACTAGTATAATTCAGTATGTTGCTTTAGGGGTGAAAATTGTGAAAATATCAGTTAAACAACTTCAGGATTCTCAAGGGACTCCAACTTACTTTGATACAGAAATTAATGTGAAAGAGGCTTTAAAACAACGAGATGATTCCATTCTTGCTGTTTCGCCAGCACACATCAAAGGATTTCTTGTTTATCAAAGCCAATCAGTTGTAGCGCAATTTACTTGCGATGTTGATATCACACTTCCTTCATCCAGGTCTTTAGAGCCAGTGGTAGTTCCACTCCACATAGATATTGTGGAAAGATACATTCCGTCCCATCTCTCGGTTGATGAGAAAGAGCTAACAGAAATTGTGATGCCTCTTGATGGTGATTGGGTTGATCTTGAACCCGCTGTGGAAGATCATATTTTACTTTCAATTCCTTTACAAGTCTTATCGCAAGAGGAATTGAGTGAAGATAAAATGCCTTCAGGAAATGATTGGGAGGTTGTGACGCAAGAAGCTCTTGAAGAGCGACGCAAACAACAAAAAGAACAATCGGTTGATCCAAGGCTAGCGTCTTTACAGTCTTTCTTCGAAAAGGATGAGACTGAGAAGTAAAAAGCATTATGTAAAGAAGATTGATTAGGAGGTGTACAAAAATGGCAGTACCAAAACGTAAAACATCAAAAGCGAGAAAAGCAAAACGTCGTACTCACTTCAAATTAGAAGTTCCAGGATTGAGCGCATGCCCATCATGTGGAGCATTAAGAAAGAGCCATCACGTTTGTCCTGAGTGTGGTTCATACGACGGAAAAGAAGTTGTTTCTAAAGAAGCATAATCATAAACGTTACAAAACCTTAGACAGCTGTCTAAGGTTTTTTCTTTTTATAGTTAAGAAGCAAGATGTATCAAAAATGATCTGTATCATTTTTGATAAATTTAAAAATATTATGAGTTTTAAGAAATCTATTGTAAACTAGTAGTGATGGAGGTGAGTCAATGTTATTTTTTGAAATCGTACTATGGTTAGTATTTATTTTAAGTTTCGTGGGCTTCACGGTCGTTTTTGGAAATCGAATCTTCTATAATGAGACTCGCTTCATAACTATTCGTGAAATTATGACACCAATGCTGTTGTTGGTATTACATACCACTAGTGTGAATGTCTATGGTTATTCTTGGTTTAGTTATGCTACATTAGGTTTTGCTCTTATTGGGTTAGCATTATTATATTTCAAGTTAAAAAGAGGGAAACTAGTTCTTAGACCTTTCCTCCACCAATTATTTTCCATTTCGTTTTTATTTTTTGGATTGCTTGTCTTATTAGTACAAGTGGGAAGATTCTTTAAATAATTGCATAGAATCAATAGTTCTAAGCTCTTTACGCGGAAAGTGTAAAGAGCTTTTTTTGTGCATTAAAACAGCCTATATGGGGAGAAAAAATTTTTTTAAACTTTTTTAGTAAAAAAAGTGGTGAAAAGTGGTGGATTGTGGTAAACTATGGTTACTATATTGTTGGAATGGAGGAGTCTGCATGTTAATCGGTGAATATCAACATACAATTGATGCAAAAGGACGTATGATCGTGCCTGCTAAATTTCGTGAAGATTTAGGGTTCACCTTTATCGTGACACGTGGACTTGATGGCTGTTTATACGGTTATCCTCTGGAACAATGGGAGCTCATCCAAAATAAATTAAGAGACTTACCACAGTCTAAAAAAGATGCACGTGCCTTTACGCGCTTTATGAACTCTGCAGCGATTGAAGTAGAATTTGACAAGCAAGGTCGTGTGAATATCTCTCAAACGTTACGCGCGTATGCGGGGTTAGAAAAGAATTGTCGTGTTATCGGAAACAATGATCGTATTGAGATTTGGAATGAAGAACGTTGGCAAGAATATATTGCTGAAACAGAAGAGAATTTTGAAGAATTGGCCGAAAATATGATTGATTTTGGCTTTTAGAAAGGGAAGGGACCATGTTTAAACATATCACTGTATTGCTACATGAAACGGTAGATGCATTATCCATTAAGCCAGACGGAATCTACGTAGACTGTACACTGGGTGGTGCGGGACATAGTCAATACTTACTTAGCCAATTAACGACAGGGCATCTTTATTGCTTTGATCAAGATATGCAAGCCATTCAACATGCAAAGGCTCGTCTTGCTAAAGAAGTAGAAGAAGGAAAAGTAACTTTTATTCACGCGAACTTCCGTCAGTTAAAGAAAGAACTTGGGAAACTAGGTGTCTCTAAAGTAGACGGAATCTTATACGACTTAGGAGTTTCATCTCCGCAACTTGATCAGATTGAAAGAGGATTTAGTTATCATCAAAATGCAAAGCTCGATATGCGAATGGACCAAAGTGCTCCGTTAACAGCAGAAGAGATTGTAAATGAATGGAGCTATGACGAATTAGTTCGTATCTTCTATCGTTATGGAGAAGAAAAGTTCTCGAAACAAATTGCTCGTAACATTGAACGTATTCGTGCTCAACACAGAATTGAGACAACTGGAGAATTAGTGGATATCATTCGCGATAGTATTCCAGCTGCTGCAAGAAGAAAAGGTGGACATCCTGCAAAAAGAATTTTCCAAGCGATTCGTATTGCCGTGAATGATGAATTAGCAGCGATAGAAGATTCCTTAGAACAAGCTTTCGAAGTGGTTTCAGTTGGTGGAAGAATTAGTGTTATCTCTTTCCACTCATTAGAAGACCGAATCGTGAAAACAATGTTTAAACAACAAAGTACGGTTGAAAAAGCTCCGAAGAACTTACCAATCTTACCGACGGAAGAGGAAAAAGCTCCGTTTCAATTGGTGAATAAAAAACCAATCTTACCAAGTTTAGAAGAAATAACAGAAAATTCTCGTTCGCAAAGTGCGAAGTTAAGAGTTATTGAAAAAATTAAAGGATAATTTAGAAAGAAGGGATTACTAGTGGCATTAGCAGAAAAATATGTAGACACGTTGAATGTGAGCGTACCTAAGCAAACGCCTCTAGTTCGTAAAGGTCAAGAGGTTACTTCAATTCCTGAAGAGAAACAAAAAGCAAACCTAATGCAAGTTTTAATTCTTTCAGGAGTGGTTTTAGCGTTCTTAGCAACAATGACAATTGTAGCTAGCATGATTGTTGCT
Source organism: uncultured Granulicatella sp. (assembly GCF_938030755.1). GTDB lineage: Bacteria > Bacillota > Bacilli > Lactobacillales > Aerococcaceae > Granulicatella. The sequence continues at coordinate 3,248 of NZ_CALHIF010000006.1, forward strand.
AATAAAAACAGACAATTACAGGACATTGAATCACAGACAACACTTATTCAACGTGAAAATAATACTTTACTTCAATCAACACAAGAATTGTCTCAATACGACCGTGTCAATCGTATCGCAAATGAACAAGGCTTGAAGATGAATGAAGATAATGTTAGGAATGTTGGACGATGAAAAAAACGAATAACAATAACATTGCGAGAAATAGGCGTCGAGCGAGCTTTATTTTAATGGGACTCGCTAGTGTCTTATTTCTCATTTTTTCTGTACGTTTCTTTAGAATTATGGTTTTAGGGAATATTCATAATGTAGATTTACGAGCGGAAATTAATGATAAAATTCATCAAAAAAGGACTTTAGCGGCTAAACGTGGAACCATCTATGATGCCAGTGGAAGTCCTATTGCGGTAGATGCAACGAATTATTCTATTTATGCAGTCTTGACTGACCAATGGAGTAAAAATGCAGAAACCCCAGATTATGTAACGGATATTAACAAGACCGCTGAGGCATTATCGAGACATATTTCTCTTTCTAAAGAGGAGATTGTAAAGATTTTAAGTCAGAAGGATGTTTCTCAAGTCGAATTTGGAAATGCTGGAAAAAATCTTTCGGTTCAAGTGAAAGATAAGATTGAAGCGGAGAAGCTTCCCGGAATTAAGTTTTCAGAGAGTCCAGCAAGATATTATCCAAATGGGATTTTTGCTTCTCATTTAATCGGATATACGGATTCTGTGGAGGAAACGGTTGATCACAAGACGATTATTTCTCTAGTTGGGAAGACTGGTTTAGAAGGCCTTTATAATGAACAATTAACCGGAACGGCCGGAGAAGTAGAATATATGGTCGATGGAAATGGATATGTGATTTCAGATACTGAAAAAGTGACCAAACAACCAAAAGACGGAAAAGATATTACTTTAACATTGGATAAAAGACTTCAAACTTACTTAGAATCTTTAATCAGTGCTGCAGATAAGCAGTATCAACCTGTTCAAATGACTGCAATGCTAGTGGATCCAAAAAGTGGAAATATTGTTGCGGCAACACAACGTCCAACATATAACTCTACGACAAAAGAAGGGATTGACATTCAGTGGAACAACCTTCTAACGGATCAAGCTTACGAGCCTGGATCAACCATGAAAGTTTTAGCTTTAGCTGCGGCAATTAATGAAGGGGTCTTTGATCCAAATGAAAGATATCAATCAGGAAGTGTAAAGATTTATACGGACTTAGTTAGGGATTATAATAAAGTAGGGTGGGGAAATATCACTTATTTAGAAGGGTTAGCCCATTCTAGTAACGTGGCCTTTGTTCATGTTGTTCAAAAGATAGGTGTTGAAAAATGGAAACAATATTTAGAAGCATTTGGATTTAGTAAATCTACTAATTCAGGATTTGCAAATGAAATTTCTGGTTCAAATCCATTTAATTCCTATTTACAACAATTGTCTACTGGTTTTGGACAAGGGATTACGGTTACGGTGTATCAAATGATGCAAGCTTTTACTGCGATTGCTAACGGTGGACAAATGCAAAAATTACGTTTGGTGGATCATTTTACCGACCCTAATACCGATAAAGAAACACCGAATCCAGTAAACTCATTAGGAAAAGTCATTTCACCAGAGGCGGCTAAAAAAACACTCGAATATTTATATCAAGCAACTCGGATGAAAAACGGAACAGCTTATGAGTTTAATATCGATGGAGAAGAAATAGCAGCCAAGACAGGGACTGCTGAATTTATTAATCCAGAAACAGGTAAATACTATTCAAATGGAAATAACTATATTTTTTCTGTAGTTGGATTTGCACCTTATAATGATCCAAAATATATTTTATATGTTACAGTTAAACAACCCCGGGTGGCTGTGACTGTAAATAAAATTCTTAAAGAAATTTTCAATCCATTAATGAAGAGAAGTTTAGAATATTCAAGACTCTCTGAGTAAAAGAAGGAGGAAGAACATGTTTGCGAAAGAACTAGCGGATTTATTAGTCATTAAACGAGTGGAAGGCTCTTTAGAAAATATCGTTGTAGATAAATTAGCTCAAGATTCGCGTAAAGTTGTGCCCAATACAATGTTTTTCTGTATCGAAGGAGTAACAGTAGACGGTCATCATTTTGCGAAAAAAGCAAAGGAGTTAGGAGCTAATGTATTTGTTGCTTCCAAACCAATTAAAGAACAAGTGGGAGATTCCCCTGTGATTTATGTGAAAGATGTGACTCGAGTGATGACGCTTTTTGCGAATCATTTTTATGGTTATCCTTCAGAGAGTCTAAATATGATTGGAGTTACAGGAACAAATGGAAAAACGACTGTAACCCATATGGTGGACTATTTATTAGAAGAATTAGGAAAACCAACAGCATTGATTGGAACGATGTATCGTAAAATCGGTGAGGAACGTTTTGAAACAAGAAATACAACTCCAGAAATATTAACCGTGCATGAAACATTGCAAAAGGTTAAGGAAATTGGTGGAGATACATGTATTATGGAAGTTTCTTCTCATGCTCTTCAATTGGGGCGCGTGTGGGGGATTGACTATAATGTGGCAGTATTTACAAACCTTACGCATGAACATTTAGATTTGCATAAAACAATGGAAAATTATGCGCATGCTAAGAGCTTACTGTTCTCCCAATTAGGAAATCATTCTAAAAACGGAAAGCTACGCGTGGCTATCCTAAATCGTGACCAGGAATGTTTTGAGCAATTTGTATATTCTACCTCAGCTGAAATTATTTCCTATGGCTTTACTGAAGAAGCAGATATTCGAGCTACTGAAATTGAAAGCAATGGAGCAATGACAACTTTTGTAGTAACCGTCAATGGTGAGAAATTTCCTGTAATGATTCCAATGATTGGATTGTTTAATGTTTACAATGTGTTAGCAGCGTTTGGAGTAGCGATGGTTAATGGAATTCCTTTACCAAAAGCGATTGAAAAAATTGCAAAGTTCCCTGGCGTAGGTGGACGGATGCAATTAATCCAAAAAGGTCAGCCATTCCAAGTCATTATTGACTTCGCTCACACTCCAGATGGGTTAGAAAATGTGTTGTCAACGCTGGAAGAAGTAAAAATGAATCGTGTAATCACAATTATGGGACATAGTGGAGGAAATCGGGATTCAAGTATGAGGCCAGAACTTGGAGAGATTGCTTTTGAAAAATCGGATTATGTGATTTTAACGGCAGATAACCCTAGACAGGAGCCTTTGGAAAAAATTTACTCTGAAATCGTATCAGGTAGAAATAACAAAAATACTCCATATGAATGTGTAGATGATAGAAAACAAGCAATAGAACGAGCTTTAGAAATCGCACAAGAAGGAGATATCTTATTATTTGCGGGTAAAGGTGTTGAACCTTACCAAGTGATTGGCGAAGAATATATTCCTTACAATGAAGTTAAGACGGTTGTTCAAGCACTAGAAAAATTAGGATATAATAACTAGGGTAGAAAAAGGAGAGTATTATGATTGAAATCATTTTAGCAGTCAGCTTATCGTTTTTAGCAACGGTAATTGCCGAACCACATTTTATTCAATTTATGAAAATGAAACAGTTAGGGCAAACGACTTTAGATGAAGGGCCATCTTGGCATAAAGCTAAAAGTGGAACCCCAACGATGGGTGGACTAGTGTTTCTATGTATGATTAGTTTATCTAGTTTGATTATGGGGGCCGTTTTTGGTCATTTCAATTTTGTATTATTAAGTGGAGTTATCGGCTTTGCTTTCTTTGGTTCTATCGGATTTCTTGATGATTATATTAAAGTGTTCAAGAAGCAAAATGAAGGATTAAAGAGTCACGAAAAATTTGCTCTTCAATTATTGGGAGCTGCAATTTTTGTGGCACTGTATCTTTTAAGTGGAAACCAACCTCTTATTTACCTTCCATTGTTTGGAGAGGTCAATAGTATTATTATTTTTGCTTTATTTACAATTATTTGGATTGCAGGTTTTTCAAATGCGGTAAATTTAACAGATGGGTTAGATGGATTGGCCACTTCAACAAATATTATTGCGTATGCAACTTACGGAATTATGGCAACTCATGCAGGACAAAATTCAATTGCTGTATTTTGCTTCTGCGTAGTAGGGGGATTAGCAGGATTCTTATTATTCAACTGGAAACCGGCGAAAGTCTTCATGGGTGATGTCGGTTCATTAGCTCTTGGAGCAGGACTTGCTATTATTTCTATTATGCTTCATAAAGAATGGACCTTACTTCTTGTAGGAATTGTTTTCGTATTTGAAACTCTTAGCGTTATCCTTCAAGTAGGATCCTTTAAACTAACTGGGAAACGTATTTTCAAAATGAGTCCTATTCATCATCATTTTGAAATGAGTGGATGGAAAGAAGTGAAAATCGTTTCAGTCTTTAGTGCTGTCGGTTTAGTTGCAGGGCTAATTGTTGCAATTATCTTATAAGAGAACTAACATATTTTAACGGAGAGCTGGCCATTTTTGTCCAGCCTTTCTCCATATACATAATGAAAATAAAAATAGGAGGAATCATTGTGCGCAATACACAAGAGTTTGAAAATAAAAAAATACTTGTCATAGGACTTGCTAAAAGTGGAGTGAATGTAGCGAAATTGCTACACCATCTAGGTGCTGATGTTACGGTGAACGACCGAACACCACTTGAAGAAAGTGTTGACGCACAAGGGTTAGTAGCTGAAGGGATTAAAGTTGTCTCAGGAGGGCATCCGTTAGAATTACTTGATGAAACTGTTGATTGCGTTGTTAAAAACCCTGGAATTCCTTACTCTAATCCTCTTGTTGCTAAAGCCGTAGAAAAGGGATTACCTGTATATACAGAAATCGAAATTGCTTCTCGAGTGATGGAAGGGACGATTTTAGGAATCACGGGTTCTAATGGAAAAACTACAACAACGACATTAACGAACTTAATGCTACAAGAATCTTTTCCTGAAAGAAGAACATTCGCCTGCGGAAATATCGGAGTACCTTTATCGCAATTAGCAGAAGATTCCAAAGGGACAGACATATATATTACTGAGCTATCCTCGTTCCAATTGATGGGAATTGAAGAATTTCGCCCTAAAGTGGCGTGTATCGTAAACATCTTTAGTGCTCATTTGGATTATCATGGGTCTCGTGAAGAATATGTGAAAGCAAAATTACAAATTACCAAGAATCAAACAAAAGAGGATTTTCTTGTTTATAATGCGGATTTCCCTGAGCTATATGAATTTATTAACGGTCATACGAAAGCAACCTTAGTACCATTTAGCCGTAAATCAGTGCTAGAACAAGGTGCGTATGCAGATGAAACTATGATTTACTTTAATGGAGAAACAGTTATGCCTCTTGAAGCGATTCAAGTGCCAGGCGTTCAAAATGTTGAGAATGTGTTAGCTGCAGTCGCGATTAGTAAATTACAAGGTGCAACCAATGAAGGAATTGAAAAAGCAGTTCGTTCATTCCATGGAGTAAAACACCGTACACAATATGTGAAGACAATTGAAAATCGTAAATTTTATAACGATTCAAAAGCAACAAATATCATTGCGACACAAACTGCCTTAAGAAGCTTTGCAAACCAATCTGTAGTATTAATTGCAGGTGGGCTTGATCGTGGTAATGGCTTCGAGGAACTTGAATCCTCTCTTAAAAATGTCCGTGAAATGGTAGTTTATGGGGAAACAAAAGAGAAGTTGAAAGCTACTGCTGAAAAATTATCTATTCCAGTAACTGTAGTAGAAACATTAGAAGAAGCAGTACCAAAAGCATATGAAGTTAGTCGCGAGGGAGAAATCGTGTTACTTTCACCAGCGTGTGCAAGTTGGGATCAATTCGCTAACTTTGAAGTACGTGGTGATTGTTTCATTGAAGCAGTAGAGAAACTGTAATTTATAGGAGAAAAAAGATGAGAGTATTAGTTTCAGGAGGAGGAACGGGTGGACATATTTATCCAGCACTTTCCTTAATGAATTATTTGAAAGAAAAAGACCCTTCAACAGAGTTTCTCTATGTAGGGACTGAACGTGGGTTAGAAAGTACGATTGTTCCAAAAGCGGGATATGATTTTAAAACGATTAAGATTCAAGGAATTGTTCGTTCATTATCGTTAGAAAACTTCAAGACATTATGGTATTTCTGCACAAGTTATTTTAAAGCAAAAGAAATTGTAAAAGAGTTCAAACCAGATATCGTGATTGGTACTGGAGGGTATGTTTGTGCGCCAGTATTATACGCAGCAGCAAATATGGGAATTCCAACCATTATTCATGAGCAAAACAGTTTAGCAGGAATCACCAATAAATTTTTAGCAAGAAAAGTGTCTAAGATTGCAATTTGCTTCGACGCGGTTCGTAAAGATTTTGCAAAATACGAAGATAAAGTGGTCATGACAGGGAATCCTCGTGGACAAGAGTTAGCGAATACTGTTCGTGATGATGCTTATCTAGATTCACTTGGAATCAAAAAAGAAAAACCGATTGTATTAATCTTTGGAGGAAGCCGAGGTTCATTACGAATGAACGAATCATTCTTAGAGGCTTTAGAGGAATTAGAAGCTAAAGATTATCAAGTGGTTATGGTGACAGGACAAGTGCATTATGACAAAATCAACAATCATATTACAAGTTTGAAAAAACCATTGCAAAATGTCACAGTTTTACCATATATTAATAATATGGTGCAAATGTTCCAAAACACAGATTTAGTAGTTTGTCGTAGTGGAGCAACAACATTGATTGAATTAACGGCTCTAGGATTACCAAGCGTTTTAATTCCAAGTCCGTATGTGACTGAAAATCACCAAGAAGCCAATGCAATGTCATTAGTAGAAAAAGATGCAGCGACTATGATTTTAGAGAAAGATTTAAATGGACAAAGTTTAGTTGCAGAAATTGATCGTATAATGGAAGATGAACCAAAACGTCTACAAATGGCCAGCAATTCCAAAGCTTTGGGAATTACAGATGCTTCAACGAGACTTGAAACAATTATTCATTCTCTAGTGAAATAAAGATAGAAGGAGGAGAATATGTTTAATCGAAAAACACCAAAAAAAGCTCCTCCGCGTGAATTAACACCTTGGGAGTTAGCGCAGCAAAACTCACCTACTTCTAGAGTAGAAGAGACAGTTCCAAAAGAGGATGTACGTCCTCCAAAAAAAGAATCTAAACCCAAAAAGAAAAAAACTGAATCAAAAGGGATTACGAATGCAACACTATTAAAAGGAATTTTTATTGTGTGTTTAGCGTGGAGTATTTATTTTATTTCTCCGCTATCAAAAGTTTCTGATATTGAGGTAGTAGGATTGAATCAAGTTTCTACTGAACTGGTTCAAGAGAAAGATGGAATTGTCAAAGGGCAAAGTATTTGGACGATTTTAGCCAATCGTACACGTACCGCAACGCTTTTAAAAGCTGCCAGTCCAAAAATTAAAGATGCTTCTATTGAATTAGTAGCATGGAATAAAATACGTTTGAATATTGAAGAAAATCCTGCTATTGGTTATTTTAAAACGGAAGAGAAAACATTTGAACTTCTTGCTGATGGTCAAACAATCGAAGTGGAAGCAAATCTTCCTACAGAAGAATATCCAGAATTAGTAGATTTTACTGAAGAAACTCAATATAAAACTCTAGCGAAACAATTAGAAAAAGTTTCTAGTAGTATTATTCGAGAGATAAAAGAAATTCAATATCCAAACGATATTAAAAATCACCAAAAAATTTATTTGAAGATGAAAGATGGAAATCGAGTCATCGGAATTTTGAAGGATATTGGGGATAAATTAGTGTATTATCCATCAATTGCGAAACAGTTGAATGGTAAAAAAGGAACCGTTGATATGGAAGTGGGAATATACTTTACACCGGATACAACGATTCGATAAAAAAGTCTTAAAACTCGCTCATATGTTTTTTGTAGTGAACGTAATTGTGTTAAAATATAAGGAGTATCACTAACAAAATTAACATAAAAAAATGAATTATGAATAATCGTATAGGAGGTTTCAATAAACGTGAAAAATCAGGGAATTTATGTGAGTTTAGATATTGGAACCACTTCAATAAAAGTTGTAGTAGCTGAGTATGTCAGAGGACAATTAAATATTATTGGAGTCGGCAATGAAAAATCAGAAGGATTGAGCCGTGGAGTCATCGTAGATATTGATGAAACAGTTGAATCGATTCGAAAAGCAGTACGACAAGCAGAACAAAAATCAAATATCCAAATCAAGGACGTTATCGTTGGAATTCCAAGTAATCAAATTTCAATCGAACCTTGTCATGGAATGATTGCCGTATCAAGTGAAAATAGAGAAATTACAGATGTGGATGTATACAATGTGATTTCTGCTGCAAAAGTTCGTTCAGTTGCACCTGAACGCGAAATTATTTCTGTTATTCCAGAAGAGTTCATCGTGGATGGATTTGACGGGATTAAAGATCCTCGTGGAATGATTGGTGTTCGCTTAGAATTGTTTGCGAGCATGATTACTGGACCTAAGACGATTGTTCATAATATTAAACGTTGTATTGACAAAGCTGGATTAAATATTGAAGAAATGGTGATTCAACCATTAGCGATTAGTCAAGTAGCATTAACTCCAGGTGAAAGAGAATTTGGAACAATTTTAATTGACATGGGTGGAGGACAAACTAGTGCTTCTGTTATGCATGACAATCAGTTGAAATTCTCATTTGTGGATCAAGAGGGTGGAGATTTCGTATCAAAAGACATCTCAATCATCTTGAATGCAAGCTTTGAAAATGCAGAACGTATTAAACGTGAATATGGATATGCAATTTCATCAGAAACGAGTGCGGATGAATTCTTCCCAGTTGAAACGATTGGAAAGAAAGATCCAATAAAAGTAGATGAACATTACTTATCAGAAATTATTGAAGCCCGTGTTGTTCAAACTTTTGAAACGGTAAAACGTGCTTTAGACCAAGTGGAAGCCTTAAAACTTCCAGGAGGAATCGTGTTAACGGGTGGAGCTTCTTCACTTGCAGGAGTTCAAGAGTTAGCACAAGAAATTTTTGGAGTACAAGTGAAAACTTATATTCCTGAGCAAATGGGAATGAGAAATCCTATTTATGCAACTAGTATGGGGTTAATTCAATATGCTGCAAGCTTAGATGATGTTCACCGTATTGCACAAAAAGGAAAACCTGGTGTAGAACAACGTCCAGTACAAAGCACTCCAAAAAGTGCACCTGTACAAGTTCAACCAACAGCTCCAGTTCAGCAACCACAAGATGTTGAACAAGAAGCAAGTGGTGAAGAACAAGGGTTTGGAGCAAAAGTGAAGAACTTCTTTAAAATGTTTATTGACGAAAATTAAGAAGAAACCAAGGAGGAAATAAAATGGATTTCGAATTCGATACAAATTTAGATGGCGCAGTAATTAAAGTCATTGGTGTTGGTGGTGCTGGTAACAACGCTGTTAACCGTATGATTGCAGAAGGAGTACAAGGTGTAGAGTTCATCGTAGCAAACACTGATACTCAAGCTTTAAGAAATTCAGAAGCTGAAACTAAAATTCAATTAGGACCAAAATTAACGAAAGGTTTAGGTGCTGGATCATTACCTGATATCGGTCTAAAAGCTGCAGAAGAAAGTGAAGAACAAATTCGTGAAGCTTTAGTTGGCGCAGACTTAATTTTCGTTACTGCTGGTATGGGTGGTGGTACTGGTACAGGTGCTGCACCAGTTGTTGCTCGTATTGCAAAAGAATTAGGCGCATTAACAGTGGGTGTTGTTACACGTCCATTTAGCTTCGAAGGACCAAAACGTGGTCGTTTCGCTGCAGAAGGTGTTGCACAATTAAAAGCAAACGTAGATACATTAGTAACGATTTCAAATAACCGCTTATTAGAAATCGTTGATAAAAAGACTCCTATGTTAGAAGCTTTCCGTGAAGCTGATAATGTATTACGTCAAGGGGTACAAGGGATTTCTGATTTAATCACTGCACCTGGTTACGTTAACTTGGACTTCGCTGATGTGAAGACAGTGATGAAAGATCAAGGTTCAGCATTAATGGGGATTGGTGTTGCTAGTGGTGAAAACCGTACAGCAGAAGCTACGAAGAAAGCTATTTCTTCACCATTATTAGAAGTATCTATCGATGGAGCAGAGCAAATCCTATTAAACATCACTGGTGGTGCAGACTTAACATTATTTGAAGCACAAGACGCTTCTGATATCGTTGCAGCAGCTTCAACAAGTGAAGTAAACATTATCTTCGGTACTTCAATCAATGAAAACTTAGGAGATGAAGTCATTGTTACTGTTATCGCAACAGGAATTGATGAGGAGCGTAAACACGAAAAAAAGTCAGTAACTCGCGCTAACCGTTCTCCATTTACAAGCAGTACTTCAACTCGTAAAGATTTAGGGAATAACCCTCAAACTTTCCAAGAAAAACAAGTGCCTTCAAAACCACAAGTTGTAGAAGAAAAGAAAGCAGAAAAAGACTTGTTTGGTGACTGGGATATCCGTCGTGAAACTACAGTGCGTGATACTTCTTCATCAACTGATGCAGATTCACCATTTGCGCAAAGCAATTTTGTAGAAGCTCCTTCTGATGAGCCAAAACAAGCTGAAAATGATGGATTAGATACTCCGCCATTTTTCAGAAAAAGAAATAGAAATTAATGAGTATCATTAAACAGAATGTAAGTCGTATTATGAACTTGGTTGCATCTTCTTGTAACCAAGTTCATAGACTATCTACGGAAGTTTGTCCTATTGTTGTGACAAAAAATCGCTCTCAAGAAGAAGTTCAAGAGATGTATGATTTGGGTTTTCGACATTTTGCGGAGAATCGTGTTGAAAAACTACTTGAACGGCAGGAACAATTTCCCCAAGAGGATATTTTCTGGCATTTAATCGGTCCTTTGCAAAAGCGGAAAGTAAAACAAGTTATTAATCACATTGATTTATTTCATGCTCTTGATAGACTTTCTATAATGAGTGAGATTAATAAACGACTCGAGCAACCTTTGGACTGTCTGTTAGAAATAAATGTCTCTGGTGAAGAAACGAAACATGGTTTTTCACCTGAAGAGGCTTTTGGCGCATATAAAGAGAGTAAACAGTATGAAAAAATCCATATTGTTGGGCTAATGACGATGGCGCCTTTTGAAGCAAGCGATGAAGAAATTCGCTTCTTTTTTTCGCGTTTAGCACAATTAGCCAAAAAAATTGAAGAAAACGAAAAACTATCACAACCACTCCAGTTAAGCATGGGGATGAGTGGTGATTTTCCAATTGCTATCCAGTGTGGCGCAACATATATTCGAATTGGCACAAGCTGGTTTGAAACGGAGGAAGAATAATGGGATTCATGAATCGTGTCAAAAACTTTTTAAGTCCTGAAGATTATTACTATGAAGAAGATGATCATTTTGAATATGTGGAAGAGATTGATGATAATACTCAGACTCCACTTCGTTCTAAATCGAACGCTTCGAATGTCGTTCCTTTCCAAAGTCCAGGAGTAAAGAAAACATCTAAAATCTATGTGATGGAGCCTAGCGTATATTCTGAAGCAGAACGCATAGCAGATGCTCTCTTAAAGGGGGAAGCAGTACTCATCAACTTTAAACGGATGGAACCAAAAGATGCAAAACGTGTCATTGATTTTGTAGTAGGAGTGGCGTATGCTATCAATGGTGATGTTCAAAAAGTAAGAGAAGAAATTTTTATTTGCTCACCAGCTAATTTTCAAGTACAAGGAAACTTTGACGAGGAAGCAGGAGATGCTTTTCGACGTCCGGAGTTTTAGAGGAGAATGATTATGGCAAGTGTACTAATTGAATGGTCTACTTTTATTGCGTCAGTTTTTACATTATTTTTAATTGTATATGGGTTAAATATTTATTGGAATATGTATCTTCCGATGTTTATTGAAGAATTGCTAGATAAAGTATGTAGACCTTTTGTAAGTCTTTTTAAAGATGTAAGAATTGGAAATTATAGTTTAGCATTGGTGACCGCAATGGTCGTTGTATTTTTTATCAATTTAGTGTTTGTTAGTTTAATACGTTTGATTTTATAACAAGGTGAAGGATTATGAGCAATGGAGTTGAGCAACACTTTAGAAAAGAGGAAATCTCTTTTCTAAATCAAGTTGAAGAATGGGTAGAAGAAGTACGTTTGCAGTACGCGCCTGTATTGACGAATTATCTTGATCCGCGCCAACAGTTTATTGTGGAGGCGATTGTCGGTCAGTATGATGATGTTCGTTATTTCTTTGATGGCGGGTATATTGATGCTGAACGAAAACGCTGTATGATTTGTCCGGATTATTATGAACCTACTTTTGAGGATTTCGAAAATGCTCTATTTCATATTCAATATCCGAAGAAATTCGCTACATTGGGGCATGGTAAGGTTCTTGGGTCACTGATGAGTCTTGGATTTGACCGTAGTCTGATTGGCGATATTATTTCTAATGGAGAAGATTGGCAATTATTCTGTGCTCAAAATATGAAAGAATATATCAAACAACAGCTAGAAAAAATTGGGAAAGTTGCTGTTCGACTGGAAGAAGTCGACTATACGAAATTAATAGTACCAGTGGATCATTGGACAGTTATTCAAACGGTAGTGAGTTCTCTTCGTTTAGATACAGTGATTGCTTCAGTTTTTAATGTATCTAGACAACGTTCCAAAGAAATGATTGAAAGTGGAAAAGTAAAGGTGAATTGGACAGAAGAGAATCGCCCGGACTTTATGCTGGAAATTTTAGATATTGTATCCATTCGCGGATATGGACGCCTTCAAATTCAAAAAATTGAAGGACGAACAAAAAAAGATAAAATTAAAATCGAACTTGGTCTATTAGAAAAAAATAAAAAATAAAGGGGAGTTATTCATGTCAATTACACCAAACGATATTCATAACAAAGATTTTTCAACCAAATTTAAAGGATTTGATCCAGAAGAAGTTAATGACTTTTTGGATGAAGTCAAAAAAGAATTAGAACATTTAATTCGTGAAAATAAAGATTTAGAAAAACGCGTGAAATTTAATGAAGAAAAAGTAGAATACTTTACTTCTATTCAAGAAACTTTGAATAAATCTATTATTGTAGCTCAAGAAGCAGCAGACAGACTACGTGAAAATGCGCGTAAAGATGCGGAAATCATTATTTTCGAAGCAGAAAAAATAGCTGAAGAATTATTAAAAGAGGCAGCTGAAAAAGCGACTCAAATTAATCGTGAAACAGACGCAATTAAGAAGGAAACGCGTATTTTCCGTCAACGTCTTCAAATCTTAAGTCAAACACAATTAGAAATGATTAAAAATGAAGAGTGGGATATGGTGTTAAATACACCTTCACAAATTGAAGTGACACCACCGACAATTGATTCAATTATCGAAAAACGTGCTAAAAGAACTGAGCACCTTACTGAAGAAGAACAACAATAATCAATTTAAAGGGGACCAAAAGGAGGTCTCCTTTTTCGATAGAAAGAGAGAAAACGATGGAAATTTGGTTTAGTGAAACAGCTAAAGATAAACTATTAAAATTAATAAATGAAAAAGGATTAACAGATGTTTTTTTCGTTATGGATTATGCTGATGGAGATAGTCCTTTCTACGACGAAGGCGGACGGTGTCATTGCCAAGTCAATGAAAAGTATCATTTAGTCATTTTAAAAAAAGAAGAGGAGTCTACTTTACATCGTAAGTTCGACAAGTTATTAGAGACTAATTTTGGAAAAGTTTATGTTTCTAGTCGCTATGAAATGATGTTTGACCAGAAAAATGTAGTCGATTATAGTATGGATAAATATGGATTTTACTTAAAGAGTGAGGCAGGTATCTTATCCATGAGACTCAATATTGATTTTATAGCGTAAAAAGATGAGCATTTGCTCATCTTTTTTGTTTTTAAATATTTCTTTACCTTTAAAAGACTTGTACCTTCTAAGAAGAAATAGTATACTAATTCTGTTCACAAAAACAAAAGAGGTGAATTTTATGAACAAAGTTAATTTAGATTTGTTGAAATTAATCAAAAAGAACGCTATTCATAATCAACGAGAATTAGCAGATTTATCAGGATATTCTCTTGGACTGGTAAATCGTGAAATTAAAAAATTAAGAGAATTAAAGCTAGTTGATGAAAAATTTCGTATGACTAGTAAGGCAAAAACCTTATTCAAGAAAAATAAACCTAAAAATGCAGTAATCTTGGCTGCTGGCTTTGGGATGCGAATGGTCCCCATCAATACAGAAACGCCAAAAGGACTTCTAGAAGTCAAAAATGAGCCACTTATCGAGCGATTGATTAAACAATTACGAGAAGTGGGAGTATCGGATATCACTGTGGTTGTAGGCTTTATGAAAGAACAGTACGAGTATTTAATCGATGATTTTCAAGTAAAATTAGCAGTGAATCCAGATTATGCTACGAAAAATAATTTTTATTCATTACAACGAGTTGCTGGAATTTTAGGAAACACGTATATTGTCCCTTGTGACTTGTGGTGTGAAGAGAATCCTTTTGAAGAAGACGAACTATATTCTTGGTATTTGATTGGACACGAAGAAGTGGAACAAAGCTATTTTAGAGTGAATAAAAAGCAAGAAATTATCATTAGTGAGAAAAGAAGAAAAGGAAACCGTCCTTACGGCATTTGCTATCTTGCTGAAAAAGAAGCTAAAGTGGTGGCAAAACAATTAAATATAGCTGCTGAAGAAAAAAGACATGAAAAATCTTTCTGGGAAGTTACTTTAGAAGATAAAGATAGAAAATATATTGTATATCCAAAAATAATCGATGATAAAAAGATTGCTGAAATCAATACTTACGAGCAGTTACGTGAAATCGACCATTCCTCCAGTCACCTTGAAACGGATGCTTTAGTAAATATTTCAAAAGCGTTAGAAGTTCCTTTAGAGGAAATTGTAAATATTGAAGTGTTGAAAAAAGGAATGACGAATCGTAGTTTCTTATTTACTTGTAAAGAACAAAAGTACATTATGCGTATTCCAGGGGAAGGAACGGATCATCTTATCAATCGTAAGGAAGAAGCAGATGTTTATCGTGTACTTGAAGGTAAGAAAATTTGTGACGACGTTGTATATATAAATCCTGAAAATGGATATAAGATTACAGCCTATCTAGATGGAGCACGCTCTTGTGATAGTGAAAATAAGGAAGATTTGAAACGTTGTATGGCAAAACTTCATGAGTTTCATGCGTCTAAACTGAAGGTCGCGCATACGTTTGATCCATTTAAACAGATTGTGTTTTATCAAAGTTTATGGAATGGACAAGCGTCTTACTATAAAGACCATGAAAAAACGCAAAAGGAAATATTAAGTTTAAAGAGTTTTGTGGAAAAATATAAAGAAGAGCCAGTTCTCAGCCATATAGATTCAGTCTACGATAATTTTCTTTTCACGAAAGAAGGAGATATTCGACTAATTGACTGGGAATATGCAGGAATGCAAGATCCGCATATCGATATTGCAATGTTTTGTATTTACGCTGGTTATGACCGTAAACAGGCGGACGAATTGATAGACCTTTATTTTGAAGGAAAATGCGAAAAGATGACGCGTATTAAAATTTATGCGTATATGGCCGTCAGCGGAATGCTTTGGAGTAACTGGTGCGAATATAAACGGACCTTAGGGGTAGACTTTGGAGAGTATTCACTGATGCAATACCGTTATGCCAAAGACTTCTACCGCATTGTGCAAGAAGAATTAGCAAAAGAGGAAAATTAATGACAAATACGATTAAACGAGCAATTATTATGGCTGCGGGAAAAGGGACACGAATGCGTCCAATAACGAATGAAATTCCAAAACCATTAGTAAAAGTAAATGGGAAAAGAATGATTGATACGGTAATCGATGCCCTATATGAGCAAGGGATTCACGAGATTTATGTGGTCGTCGGTTATTTAAAGGAAAAATTTTCTGAGTTAAAAGAAACTTATCCCAACATTACCATTGTAGAAAATCCTTATTTTGATATTGCCAACAATATTTCTTCTCTTTATGCTGTCAGAGAGCATTTAGAAGAAGCCATTATTTTAGATGGAGACCAATTGATTTTTAACAGTAATATTTTACATCCAGAGTTTACACGCTCAGGGTACGCTTGTATTCCAGTAGAAAATGTCACGGATGAATGGCTCATGCAAGTGAATACTGATGGAGTCGTTACCAGCTGTAGTCGTACTGGTGGAGAAAAGGGATGGCAATTATATAGCATTTCTCGTTGGACAAAAGAAGACGGACAAAAGTTAAAACATCATTTAGAAATTGAGTTTGAAGAAAAGAAAAATCATGAAATTTATTGGGATGATGTAGCGATGTTTTGTTACCCCAAAGAATATGAAATGGGCATCTATCCAATGCAACAGGGAGATATCGTAGAAATCGATAGCTTGGAAGAGTTAGTGACAATGGATGCATCGTATCAAACATTATTAGAGGAGGGTCATTATGAATAATGAATTGGAGAAAAAATCGTTAAGAGATGAAATTGACTGGATTGCAACACTTGTACCACTATTTGGAGTATTATTCTTAGGACTATTATTTTTAATATTCCCTGATTCTAGTTCTGCTGTACTTGAAGGAGTTCGAGGGTTTCTAGGAGATCAATTTAGTATTTATTATGCGATGTTAGGAGTTGGCGTATTCCTTTGTAGTGTGTATGTGGCTTTCTCTAAATATGGACGTATCGTTTTAGGTGGGAATGAAGCTAAAGTAGAGTATTCGAATTTCCAATGGGGAGTTATGATTTTTACTTCTACGATGGCTGCAGATATTGTGTTCTATGCCATGATTGAGTGGGCGCTCTATGCGCAAGAGTCCTATCTTGGAGAGCTTGGAAGCATTCAAAAATGGGCTTCAACATTCCCATTATTCCACTGGGGACCTATTGCCTGGGGATTCTACATCATGTTAGCTGTTGCTTTTGGCTTCATGTTGCATAATCGAAAAGTAGAAAAACAAAAATTTTCAGAAGCTTGTCGTCCTCTTTTAGGAGATAAAGTAGACGGATGGATGGGAAAAGTCATTGACTTAATCGCGATCTTTGCATTAATAGCTGGAACAGCAACAACATTCTCTCTAGCGACACCACTTCTTTCAGCGGCCATGAGCCAAGTGTTTGGAATTCAAAATTCGAAACTAATTACTATTGTTGTATTATTGTTAATTGCGGTAGTCTATACAAGTACTGTTATGTTAGGAATGGAAGCTGTCTCAAAATTAGCAGCAATTTGTACCTACTTATTCTTTGCACTTCTTGCGTATTTCCTATTCCTAGGAGGAGAGACCGTTTATATTCTTGAAACAGGATTTAGCGCAATTGGGAATCTTGTTCAAAACTTTATCGGAATGTCTACGTGGTTGGATCCACTTCGTGAGACGAGTTTCCCTCAAAAATGGACAATCTACTACTGGTCTTATTGGATGGTATGGTGTGTAGCGACGCCTTTCTTTATCGGAAGTATTTCAAAAGGTCGTACTGTTAAAAATACGGTACTAGGCGGATATGCATGGGGAATTGCAGGAACATTTACAGCATTCATTATTCTTGGAAACTACGGTCTTGCGCAACAATTAAAACATGGCGTAGATATTACAGGGATTTTGAATACGAATGCGGATTATGCTGCCGCGATTCTTAAAATTTTTGAGACAATGCCATTAGCGAATATTGGATTATTACTTCTGGCTGTGACCATGATTGCTTTCTACGCGACGACGTTCGATGCATTAACACTGGTAGTATCTGCTTATTCATATAAAGAATTAACACATACACATGATAGTGATAAGCGTGTTCGTATGTTTTGGTCATTAGTACTGATTCTATTCCCAATCGCGTTGATTTTCTCTGAAAATTCAATGTATAATCTTCAGTCGGTAGCCATTATTGCAGCCTTCCCAATTGGGATTATTATCATTATGATTATTGCAAGCTTCTTTAAAGATGCAAAAGATTATTTGAAATCTTAATAAGGCGATGACTATGAATCTATTTACGGCTACTATTAAATCCGTAAAAATCATAGTCATTAAGTGAAAATTCAAGATAGATCAAACAGTAATATCTGGAAAAAACCCTATTGTTTAAAGGCATTCTGTCTTTAAGCAATAGGTTTTTATGTTAGTGATGGTGGTGACAATTACATTGCCCAGGTAGACAGTTGCATGCAACAGAAGTAGGGGCGGTGGCGGATTTTTCTTTTAAGGCATTCACTAATACTTGAATGTCATCTTGGCTTAAGGTTGCTTTATTGATTAAAGTATGTAATAAATTCCCATTTTGTTTGTGGCACACTTGTTCAAGAAGTACATCTGTCTCTTGATCGAGTTGCTCTTTTTCCAAAATCGTTGCAGAATAGTGGAAAGGTTTCTTTCGATTATTGATTTGAATATAGCCTTTCTTCGTTAGGCGAATAATAAGTGTTTTTACAGTTGATTCACTCCAAGGGAATGATTTCTGCAGTTGTTCGATGATAAATCCACTAGTACTACTTGGGTTTGCCCATAGTACGCGCATGACCTGACGTTCTGAGGGGCTTATTGGTTGAAATTCTGTCATAAATAGAACTCCTTTCTACAGGTTTAGTCTACAGTCGTCGACCGTTTCTGTCAATCGTTTTACTTGATTTTTTGCGTACACTAAATGTCGGTGGTGAGTAGCTAGAGTCACCATATTTTGTGTTTCATAAAAAAAACAATACAAAATGTTGTTAAAATGTTGCAAAAAACTTCCGGGCTATATATAATTAGTTTCGTGAGTTTCAAGTGAGATTGGAATGCATTTACTTGTATTTCGAATTCAGAAATGGAGTATCTGTGAAAGTCGTTTATTTATCACTAACTGGAAAAACAAGACAATTCGTAAAAAAATTAGGCTGGGATTTTGTCGAAATTTCTAAGAAAAATCCCGTATGTCAAATGGAAGAACCTTATATCGTCATTACACCAACTTATGGAGAGCAAGTGGCGAATTTTTTTTATGAATTTATTGAATTTGGAGAGAATCGAGCACTATTAAAGGGAGTTGCTGGTTCAGGGAATCGCAATTTCAATACGAGTTTTTGTTCGAATTCCAGAGAATTAGCGTCTAAATATGGGATTCCGCTACTGCATTGCTTTGAAAATCAAGGTACAGATAAAGATGTACAAATACTAATAGAAAAGGTGAGAGAGATTGGATAGTCCAAAATTAATGAATAAGACTCAAGAAGTTACATACTTCGCATTAAACAATGAGTTAAACCGTCCAGTTGATGGGAAAATCCCATTGCATAAAGATCGTGAAGCGGTTCGTGCCTTCTTCTTAGAACACGTAAACCCAAATACAGTTTTCTTCTATACATTAGATGAAAAACTAGATTACTTAATCGAACACGATTATTTAGAAGCAGAATTCTTAGGGAAATATAATCGTAAATTCGTTAAGAAATTAATGAAAGAAACGTACAAGAAAAAATTCCGTTTCCGTTCATTCATGTCTGCATTTAAGTTCTATAAACAATATGCAATGAAGACAAATGACGGTCAACGTTACTTAGAACGTTTTGAAGATCGTATTGTATTTAACGCTCTTTTCTTAGCAGATGGCGATGAGCAATTAGCACAAGATTTAGCGGAAGAAATGATTACACAACGCTATCAACCAGCAACACCAACATTCTTGAACGCCGGGAGAAAACGTCGTGGGGAACTCGTTTCTTGCTTCTTAATTCAAACAACTGACGACATGAACAGTATCGGTCGTACAATCAACTCAGCTCTTCAATTATCAAGAATTGGGGGAGGAGTAGGGGTAAGCTTGTCTAACGTTCGTGCAGCAGGTGACCCAATCAAGAAAATTGAGAATGCATCAAGCGGTGTTGTTCCAATTATGAAATTATTAGAAGATAGTTTCAGCTACTCAAACCAATTAGGTCAACGTAACGGTGCCGGTGCGGTTTACTTAAACGTATTCCACCCAGATATCGTATCGTTCTTATCTACGAAAAAAGAAAATGCGGATGAAAAAGTACGTGTGAAGACATTGTCACTAGGTCTTGTTGTTCCAGATAAATTCTATGAATTAATCAAAAACGACGACATCATGTACTTATTCAGTCCATACGATGTGGAACGTATTTACGGTGTACCATTCTCATATGTGGACATCACTAAAGAATATGACAACATGGTGAATAACCCTGAAATCCGCAAATCTAAATTACGTGCGCGTGATTTAGAAAATGAAATTAGTAAATTACAACAAGAATCTGGATATCCATATGTGGTGAACATCGATACAGCAAACCGTGTAAACCCAATCGATGGAAAGATTATCATGAGTAATTTATGTTCTGAAATCCTACAAGTTCAAGAACCTTCAGTGATCAACAATGCTCAAGAGTATGAACACTTAGGAACAGATATTAGCTGTAACTTAGGCTCAACAAACATCGTGAACTTAATGAAATCTCCTGACTTCGAACGCTCTATCGAGGTAGCCGTTCGTGCGTTAACGTTTGTAACAGACCACTCAAGTATTGATGCCGTTCCAACCGTTAAGAATGGAAACAGCAAAGCACATACTATCGGTCTTGGAGCGATGGGATTACATACATTCTTTGCATTAAATCAAATGGAATACGGCTCACCGGAGTCTATCGAAGCAACTGATTTATACTTCAGAATGTTGAACTTCTACACATTGAAAGCAAGTAACAAGATTGCTAAAGAACGTGGCCAATCATTCGTTGGGTTCGAACGTTCTAAATACGCAACAGGTGAATACTTCGACAGCTATATCGCTGAAGAGGTACAAATTCAATCTGACAAAGTGAAGAAAATCTTTGAAAAACTTCCAATTCCAACTGTAGAAGATTGGAAACAATTAAAAGAAGATGTGATGAGCGGTGGATTATATCACCAAAACCGTTTAGCAATTGCGCCAACTGGTTCAATCAGCTACGTAAACGAAACAAGTGCGTCACTTCACCCAATTACTCGTTTAATTGAAGAACGTCAAGAGAAGAAGACTGGTAAGACTTATTACCCAGCTCCATTCTTATCAAATGACACTTTACCATTCTACAAATCAGCGTACGATATCGATATGCGTAAAGTTATCGACGTATACGCAGCGGCTCAAAAACATATCGACCAAGGGATGAGCTTGACACTCTTCATGCGTTCAGAACTTCCTGAAGGATTATATGAATGGAAAGAAGGACGTACAAACAAGATGACAACACGTGACTTAAACATTTTACGTAACTACGCGTGGAATAAAGGCATCAAGTCAATCTACTATGTACGTACATTTACAGAAAACAACGACGAAATCGGAAGTAATGCTTGCGAAAGCTGCAGCATTTAATGGGAATACGAAAGAAAGGACATAAGCTCGTGAGTACAAAACGATATTTTAATGAGATTCTTTCTCAAAAATCTACACAACCAGTAGAGTACTATAAAGCGATTGACTGGAACCAAGTTGAAGACATGATTGATAAATTAACTTGGGAAAAACTAACGGAGCAATTCTGGTTAGATACACGTATTCCAGTATCAAACGACTTAGACGACTGGAGAACTTTATCACCTGCTGAAAAAGATGTAGTAGGTAAAGTATTCGGTGGATTAACATTATTAGATACCCTTCAATCAGAAGAAGGTGCAAGCTTAATGAAAGATTACGTGCGCACGCAACACGAAGAAGCAGTATGGAATAACATTCAATTCATGGAATCTGTTCACGCGAAAAGTTACTCAACCATCTTCAGTACTTTGCATACTAAAGCAGAAATCGAAGATATTTTCGAATGGACAAATAATAATGAATTCTTACAATTCAAAGCGAAAAAGATTAACGAAATCTACCAAAGTAAAGACGCTTTGAAGATGAAAGTTGCTTCTACAATGCTTGAAACATTCCTATTCTATAGTGGATTCTTTACACCACTTTATTACTTAGGAAACAACAAGCTTGCAAACGTAGCTGAAATCATCAAGTTAATCATTCGTGACGAATCAGTTCACGGAACGTATACAGGTTATAAATTCCAGCAAGGCTACAACGAATTATCTGAGCAAGAACAAGAAGAAATGAAGATGTGGGTATACAACTTATGCTTGGAACTATACCAAAACGAAGTGAAGTATACGCAATCTATTTATGACCAAGTTGGTTGGACTGAAAAAGTAAAAGTATTTATTCGTTATAATGCGAATAAGGCGCTTCAAAACTTAGGGTTTGACCCATTGTTCCCGGATACTGCTGAAGATGTGGATCCGATTGTAATGAACGGAATTTCAACAGGTACAAGTAACCATGACTTCTTCTCGCAGGTTGGGAATGGGTACCTACTCGGTAGTGTTGAAGCGATGGATGATGAAGACTATTCAAAATGGATGTAATTTCTATCCGAACAGGTTCCTGAAAAGGAGCCTGTTTTTTTGTGTATCTGGTGAGGTACCATTCAAAAACACTACGTGTTATTTCGGAGATCTTCATAGTGGTGACAATAGCTACACCGGATTGAGTCTAAGGTCTCAATCCTACTGAGCTTCAAAGGGACTCTACGAAATAAATTTCGAAGATTCCCTAATTCACATCAGTTGTGGTCGCTATTGTTACCACTATAGACTCCGAAATCACTTCGTATTTTTGATTACCAAATATGGTAATTTAGGAATCAGTTTTGTGAAATAAGTTTATTGGTGTATTCATATCCAAACTTCAACACCCTTGTAAAAGGAGAAGTGCAGGGATAAATTATCTGCTTCTTATAGAGTTTTTAAAACATATTGAGCTTTCGGCTACACTTAATAATTATAAGAATAACTGTATCATTTTAAGAGGAGTTTTTAAGTTTAGAAAAATGATTTAGATTTGTATTAAGTTTTATTGCAAAAAGAGGGAGAATTCAATAAAATGAGAGGAGATGTTTTAAGGGGAAAAATAATGAAAAAAATAATCAAATTAGTTTGCGTCTTGTTTTTATTGATGATTGGAGTTGTCAGCTCAATATCAACAGTGAACGCACAAGAATCTGTTTTAAAAATAGTTAAAGATGAAGGGTATGAGATTAGCTCTTCAGATACACCGAAAGCTTCACTAGTTGTGAGTATAGCGAATGGTGAAATACTATGGCAGGAAAATCCTGATAGGGCGGTAGATCCTGCTAGCTTAAGTAAATTAATGACGATTTTTATCGTTTATGATGCGATTAAAGAAGGGAAAATAAGCTTAAGTGATAAAGTAGTCCCAACCGCAACAGATGAAGCTATTTCTAAAATTACAGCCTTAAGTAATGTTCCGCTAACTGCTGGAGTCGAGTATCCAGTGGAGGAGCTTGTAAAAATGGCACTCCTTCCTTCCTCCAATGCAGCAACGATACTGCTGTCTCATCTAGTCAACAATAATTCGGATGAATTTGTAGACTTAATGAATAAAAAGGCTAAAGAATTGGGAATGACGAATACTAAATTTGAAGGAGCAACTGGTGCGGTAGCGGAAGATTTTCAAGGTCATTATACGGTTAAACGCCATTCTATGAATCAACCCAACCAAACGACCGCTAGAGACCTAGCTAAAATGGTGATAGCATTATATAAATCACACCCAGAAATCACTCAGTTTACGAGAAATAGCACACTTACGGTTATGAGTAGAACACCGTATGCACAAACGATTAAAAACACCAATCATTCGGTACAAGGGGATTTATTAGCGTATCCTGGTATTATTGGTTTAAAAACGGGAACCAGTGAGAGAGATGGATTTAACTATATAGGAATTTATCAAAAAGACGGAGTAGAACTATTAGATATTGTCTTAGGGGTAAGTGAATGGACTAGTGCTCCTGGAGAGTATAATCGTCATAAAATTGGTAATGCTTTATTGAGTTATGTCTTAAAGCAATATGAGGCGCAAACTTTATTCAATCCCGGGATTCAAACGATTCAAGGCCAAAAAGTGAAATTAGATCACGCTGTGAAGGTCTTTACTGAAAAAGGAAAGACAGCTGACTATCAAATTGAGGGAAATCAGTTGAAAGTCGCTACACCTCAAGGAACAATCTATGAACAAGAATTAACGTATTCAATAGAGAAAGAACCGGATGGAGTTACTGAATCTACTTATGAAGAAACAACAACTGAGGCTAGTCAATGGATTCCAAAAGTTATTTGGAATAAGACCATGCACTTTATTAAGAAACTTCCACTTCTATTTTGGGTGTTCTTTTTTGCGATTGTACTTGTTTTTTACGTCCTTAGAAAATTTTTGAAAACTGGTTCCAAAATAGACTGCCGAAAATAGAAAAAGCAAATAAATTCAAGCATAAAATAGTATTTTTGCTTTTTGAAAATAAAAATGTTATTTTTTTGTTCTCATTTTACGAATAAGATTTTTCTTTAGATTGTAAAAAAGACGACGAACAAGAAGCGTAACCAATCAAATGAAGCGTGAGACTAGAAAAGATAGTCTCACGTTTTTGTTTGCCATTGCAAAACTTTCGTTAGAAGAGTAGACTGAAAGAGTACATGCGCAAAAGGAGTGATCATATGAAGAAAATCGAACAAAAAGATTTATTTGAATTAAAAAACGTAGCCCAACCGGTTGTAGCGGGTGGTGATATCTTCTTTACAGAAACGAAGATGAATGAAAAGAAGAATACTTATGAAACAGCTATTTATAAGTATACCAACGAAGGAAAAGTAGCTTACGGAGATGATGGGACGGTCAATTCATCGCTTCAAGTATCACCGGATGGAAAGTGGATTAGTTTTGTCAGTAATGAAGGAGAAGATAAAACTCCTCAATTGAAAATTCAAGCTGTATCTGGTGGGAAAGCCATCGCCTTAACTCAGGAGAAAAAAGGCGTCTCTATATATGTTTGGGGAAAAGATAGTAAGTCTATTTTCTATCAAACGACTAAAGCTGATGAGGAAGAAAAGAAAGAAGAATTTCCTCAACCGATCATCGTTGAAAAAATAACGTATCGATTCGATGGAGGGACCTTCTTACCAAATAAAGAAACGACTCAAATTAAACAGGTAGAAGTTTCCACTAAAGAAGTGAAGACACTTTTTGAAACGGAAGATTCTATATTCTTCAGGGATGTGTTACATGATGGTGGAAGCCTTGTTGTAGACCGTGATTTATCCAATATTCGTTGGACATTAGATAGTGCAGAGGCTTGCTATGTGGATGTGGCCACAGGGGATATTCATCCAATTCTTGAAGCTGGAACAGATGAATCTTACCGCTATATGTTGGATTCAAAAGAAGGAGTTATTTTAGCTTATAATTCCGGGGAACACGGATTTGTTACACAAGTAGACATCGTATTCAATAAAGAAGGTCAACCAGGTTCAGAAGGAAGTATTTTAAATTTAACGTCTGGATTAGATGTGGAATGGGGAGACTGGCTAGTTGCTGACTTCCAACAATCAGTTACTGGGGTTGAACCTCAATGGATGGATAAGGATAGCTTCCTCATAAGTGCAAGTGTGGAAGGGAAAATCGTATTATTCCGTCTCTTTTTAGATGGAAGAAATGAAGTTCTTTTTGATAAAGAGGTTCATATTACAGGAGCCAAAATCATCACTGAAAAAGAACTCGTCATCACTTATTCAACGACGACAATTCCTAGCGCGTTAGCAACAGTAGATTTAACCACTGGAGAAATTACAAACCTTTATAATCCGAATGAAGCCTACTTAGCCGAACATATCGTTACAACGCCTGAACGCTTTACGTATAAAGGTTACGATAACTGGGATATCCATGGATGGTATATGCCGCCAGTAGAAAAGAAAGACAAACATGCGGCAATCCTCTATGTTCACGGTGGACCACAAGTGGCTTACGGCGAAAGTTTCTTCCATGAAATGCAAGCACTTGCTGCAAAAGGCTACGGTGTCATTATGATTAACCCACGCGGAAGTAACACTTACGGACAAAACTTCGTGAAGAGTATTCTTGGCGACTATGGGAACCACGATTTTGACGACTTAATGATGGGGGTAGACTATATCTTAGAAACACACCCTGAAGTAGATGCGGACCAATTATACGTTGCAGGAGGAAGCTATGGTGGATTCATGACAAACTGGATTGTAACGCATACGGATCGCTTCCGTGCCGCTGTCACACAACGATCCATCAGTAACTGGATTAGCTTCTATGGCACAAGCGACATCGGACCATTCTTCGTGGAAAAACAATTGCTCGATGACATTAACCATACTAAACGTTTATGGGAAATGTCACCAGTAGCTCATGCCAAAAATGCAAAAACTCCATTACTAGTTTTACACGGACAAAGTGACCTTCGTTGCCCCCAAGAGCAAGGGGAGCAAATGTATATGGCCATGCGTAAAAACAATGTGCCAACAAAAATGATTCTCTTCCCTCAGTCTAGTCACGGGCTTTCTCGTGCTGGATTACCAAATCTACGTCAAGAACGTCTAAAAGCTATTACAGACTGGTTTGAGGAATATTCAAAATAAGATGAATACAAGTGGAAATTTCGCTCAAAATAGAGTAGATTTGTTGACGAATTTGAAGGAATACTGTATTCTACTAAAAGGAAAATTTAATAGATACTTGTAAGAGGATATGTATTGACAGATTCTCTATTATTTGGTAGACTATTGGAGTTGAGAAAACAAGCAGAAGCATCCCGCTTCTCGCCTAAGTTGACAAGGGTCCTTGGGCTGATAGGAAATGTTCAAGTTTTAAAAAGACATTGGCAGCGGGAGTATTCTATTACTTCCGTTGCTTTTTTGCTTTTTTTCTCTCAAAATTTCTTGGAGGTGAATATCATAGCAAAAGATATGATGGTCAATGATGGAATTCGCGCTCGTGAGTTACGTGTTATTGACAATAACGGTGAACAAATTGGTGTTCAATCGAAAAATGATGCTTTACGTTTAGCAGAACAAGCTGGACTTGATCTAGTATTAGTGTCGCCAAACGCAAAACCACCAGTTGCCAGAATCATGGATTATGGTAAATATCGTTTTGAACAGCAGAAAAAAGAACGAGAAGCTCGCAAAAACCAAAAAGTCATCAATATCAAAGAAGTGCGTCTAAGCCCTACAATTGATGAGAACGACTTTAATACGAAGTTAAAAGCAGCGATCAAGTTCCTTGAAAAAGGTGATAAAGTCAAAGCAAGCATTCGCTTCAAAGGTCGTGCCATTACTCATAAAGAGATTGGCCAAAAAGTTCTCGAGCGTTTAGCAGAACAAGTTTCTGAAATCGCAACAGTTGAACAAAAGGCTAAAATGGACGGACGAAGCATGTTCTTGATGTTAGCACCTAAGAATGATAAGTAAAAAAGTAACAGGAGGAAAGTCTCATGCCAAAACAAAAAACACACCGTGGTTCAGCTAAACGTTTCAAACGTACAGGTGGTGGAGGATTAAAACGTTCTCAAGCCTTCACAAGCCACCGTTTCCATGGCAAAACTAAAAAACAACGTCGTCACTTGCGTAAACAAACAATGGTTCACGCTACTGACATCAAACGTATTAAACAACAATTAAGTCAAATGCGTTAATTCAGCACGCAAACTATTACATTTTCAAGCCAGTCGCAAGAGACTGATAGACCAAGGAGGAATTAATTATGCCACGTGTTAAAGGTGGAACAGTTACTCGTCGTCGTCGTAACCGCGTTTTAAAATTAGCTAAAGGTTACTACGGAGCGAAATCAAAATTATTTAAAACAGCTAAACAAGCAGTCATGAAATCATATATGTATGCTTACCGTGACCGTCGTCAAAAGAAACGTGACTTCCGTAAATTATGGATTGCACGTATCAATGCGGCAGCTCGCTTAAACGGATTAAGCTACAGCAAATTAATGCACGGCTTAAAATTAGCTGGTATCGAAATGAACCGCAAAATGTTAGCTGACTTAGCAGTTAACGATGCAGCTGCATTCACAGTATTAGCAGACAAAGCTAAAGAAGCATTAGCAAAATAATTTTATTTTCTAGATAATAGATCCACATTTGAGCCCCGTTAAACTCAATGTGAAGAATACCAAGAAAGAAATTGGAGGAAACAATCGTGCGTACAACATACATGGCTAAAGCTAGCACTACAGAACGTAACTGGGTTGTTATCGACGCTACTGATGTGCCATTAGGACGTCTTTCAGCTGTTGCAGCAAGCATTTTACGTGGAAAAAACAAACCAACATTTACACCTAACGTTGATACAGGTGATTTCGTAATCATCATCAACGCTGACAAAGTTGCCTTAACAGGTAAAAAAGCAACTGATAAAGTTTACTATCACCACTCAAACCACCCTGGTGGATTGACTGCTCGTACAGCTGGTGAATTACGTGCTAACAACTCTCGTAAATTAGTTGAATTATCAATCAAAGGCATGTTACCTAAGAACTCATTAGGTCGTCGTCAATTTACTAAATTACATGTTTACGGTGGAGCTGAACATCCACATGCTGCACAACAACCAGTAGCAGTAGACATCCAATCACTAATCTAAGGAGGAAAAAGCATTGGCTCAAGCACAATACCGCGGCACTGGACGCCGTAAAAATTCAACTGCCCGTGTTATCTTAGTACCAGGGACAGGAAACATTACAATTAACAAAAAATCAATCGAAGAATACATCCCATTTGCTTACTTACACGAAGTAATCAAACAACCTTTAAACTTAACTGAAACTTTAGGTTCATACGACGTTTTAGTTAACGTTAACGGTGGTGGATTCACAGGTCAATCAGGAGCTATCCGTCACGGAATCGCTCGTGCATTATTAACAGTTGACCCTGACTTCCGTGGAGTGTTAAAAGCTGCTGGCTTATTAACACGTGACCCACGTATGAAAGAACGTAAAAAACCAGGTCTTAAGAAAGCTCGTAAAGCGAGTCAGTTCTCAAAACGTTAATTTTTTACAAGTATTTATTACAAACTCAAAGCACTCTGTACATACAGGGTGCTTTTTTTGTTGAGAATTGGCGGTCGCAATTTCCACAGCCGTTGGAACGAAGCGACGTACGGATGTGGATGCGTACGACGAAGGAGTAGCCAATAAACGTTAATATCGTTCTATTGCGAAGACTTATTCAAAGCATCCCATTTATTGGGGTGCTTTTTCTTTGTAGAGAATTGAGGTCAGTTTCCGTAGCCGTAGGAACGAAGTGACGTACGGATATGTATGCGACGGGCGAAGGCCTAGCAAGGAGGTGTTGGAGCATAGCGACTTACGGATGTGGCTGCGACGGCGAAAGCCTAGCCAGTGGGTATTGTTGCTTTAGCAACTTACAGCCATGTATGCGAAGCCCTAGCCAATAAACGATAGTATCGTTCTATTGCGAAGACTTATTCAAAGCATCCCATTTCAACATTTTGAAGGAAATATTGAATCAA
>NZ_CALHIF010000007.1 GCF_938030755.1 uncultured Granulicatella sp.
TGATTCCAAGCTCATACATGCATTACCGTAAAGAGATTTATAAGAAAGATGAGATATTTGATTTTAAACGAATTGAGAATGGGCCTGATAAAGAAGGGATTCGTAATTTCATAAGAGACTTATTCATCTATGATGGAATACGTGGAATTCAATATTGTGGTGAAAAAACAACGATTCTTGCGGAACAACTAGTGGATCTTCCGCGATATAAAGGGATGGATGAAAAAGAAATCCCTGTAACGAATCCGAATGTGATCAAGTGGTTATATTTGGCACGTCAATTGGGTAAACTGAATACGAAAGATAAAAAAACACTTAGCCAAGTCTATTTATATCAGTTTTATGAAGCTTTAAAAACAGCAAAATTTATTGCGCCAATGAGACTTCATGGGTATGACCAATTTCTTGAAGATAACCCGCAAACGGACGTAGAACCTAATATTCCTTTTGATTTAGCAATGCAACCAGGAAAAACGAAAGAGCTGACACTCAAAGTGTATACGGACTGGAAGAGACTTCGTAAACACTATGGAGAAGATTGTAAAGCGTTAATTGTGACACTTGATGAACAATTAGCATTTCATGATGTCGTGATTAATCCTGGACACCATCCGATGGCAGCTGCTATGATTACGGAAGAATTGTATAATGAAGTAAAGAAAAAAACAGTATGAGAAAAGCAACTCCTTGAGTTGCTTTTCTCTGGTTAGAAGTTTCTTTAAGTGTATAAAAGAAGTCTTTTTTCAGTAACAAACTAAAACAATTCGGAGAATGATAAAATTTTTTTCAAAAACGTTATAATTTCTTAACTTTATAGTTGATTTTTAAAAAGAAAAGCGCTATTATACTTGTATCTCTTGCTCTGTAATTGATTTTGCACGGCAATTGATGTTCGACTAACGTTAACTTTCGCAGTGATTTCACCGAAGGCTAGCGTTCTTTTTTTGCGTAAAATTAGGAAACTTTGTGAAAAAAGAGAAGTATAGTACAATAGTTAGGAAGAATGGAGAGGAGGATTTAGATGGATACAGTAGTTTTAAAACAGAAGATTATTGCTAAAAGCAAAGAGCTGGGCATTGATAAGATTGGTTTTGCTTCTGCCGAGCCGTTTACGCACTTAGAAGAGAGCATGCGTCGTTCCAAAGAACTCGGTCATACGACGGGTTTTGAGCATCCAGTGTTAGAAGAGCGTATTTATCCAGAAAAAATCTTCGATACTCCAAAAAC
>NZ_CALHIF010000008.1 GCF_938030755.1 uncultured Granulicatella sp.
ATAGCATATATACGAAAAGAAAGAATAATGATTATAAATATTTACAATTTTTTAATAGTGGATAAACTGTAGATATTATATTTATAAAAAACTGTACTTGGATTCATTTTGACAACATTTCTAGAAACAAATAATGCAGCCCTTTATATAAAGGACTGCATTTGAAAATAAAAACATTTTATCTACTTAATCTAACTCAATTTGACCCGTGTATAGCTTGTAGTAAACACCATGTTTCTCCATTAAGGTTTCATGGTTTCCTCGTTCGATAATCTCACCGTGATCCATTACCATAATCACATCGGCATTACGAATCGTAGATAAACGGTGGGCAATTACAAATGATGTGCGTCCCTCCATCAATTGGTCCATCCCGCGTGAAATCAACGCTTCTGTATGGCTGTCGATTGAACTTGTCGCTTCATCAAGAATCAATACTTTAGGGTTCGCAACTGCAGCGCGCGCAATCGCTAGTAATTGACGTTGCCCTTGAGACAACCCTTCTCCGTCACCTGTAATTTCTGTTTGGTACCCTTGTGGTAGGCGTTTGATAAAGCTATGAGCATTTGCTAATTTTGCCGCTTTAATCACTTCATCATCTGTTGCATCTAATTTTCCATATCGAATATTATCCGCAATCGTTCCTGTAAATAAATGCGTATCTTGCAATACAATAGAAATTGTCTTACGCAAGTCATCTTTCTTAATCTTAGTTACTGGAATCTCGTCGAAAGTAATAACCCCTGAATCGATCTCATAGAAACGGTTGATTAAGTTTGTAATGGTTGTTTTACCAGCACCTGTTGCCCCTACAAAGGCAACCTTTAATCCTGGTTCTGCCCATACATTGATGTCTTTTAAAATACGAACTCCTGGTACATAACCAAAGTCTACATTATGAAGTTGAATATTCCCAACTACTGGAATACGTTTATCTCCATCCACCCAGTACCAGTTATCTTTATCTTGTTGATCAAGAGTGACTGTCCCTTCATCAATTTCAGGTACTTCACGAAGAATCGCAAATATACGTTCTGCCCCAGCCATTGCGCTTAAAAGAACATTCATTTGTTGAGACATTTGTGCAAGTGGTTGCGCAAATGTTCTTGAGAATTGTAGAAATGAGGCAAGTCCTCCGATATCCATCCAATTTATAATAACGAGATAACCCCCAACAGCAGCGGTAATCGCATAGTTCACATAACTAATATTCCCTAAAATCGGGAACATAATTGTTGAATAAAATTGTGCATTGTTTGCTGCTTCTTGAAGTTCTCCGTTTAGTGTGTCAAATTCATCTAAAACTCTATGTTCATGGTTAAATACCTTAACCACTTTTTGTCCTTCAATATGCTCTTCCACAAATCCGTTCACTTGGCCAAGAATCGCTTGTTGTGCTGCGAATTGCTTTCCTGATTTTGCACCTAGCTTCTTCACAATTTGGAACATGAGATATACCATTGCAATCAGTAAAACCGTTAGAATTGGTGAAAGGATAATCATCATGATAAACGTCAACACTAATTGAAGAGTGGAACTGATAATCATCAACATACTGTTGTTAAACGCATTTTGAATATTGTCAAAATCGTTCGTAAAACGAGACATTAAATCCCCGTGCTTATTCGTATCAAAGAAACGAATTGGCAAAGTTTGAATATGGTTAAATAAATCTCCACGCATCTTTTCGATTGTATTTTGTCCAACTGTTACCATTAAACGTGCAGAGAAGTAGCTGGCGGTTGCACCAAGTACATAGATAATGGCGATAAAACCAAGCATTTTTGCTAATCCTGCCAAGTCTCCTGTTTCAATAAAATCATTGATTAATGGACGAATCGCATACGTTCCGATAATTCCAGAAGCACTTGAAATGATTAAGCAGACTACAACAACTGCAAGAGTCATCTTACTCTTCCATAAATATCCCCATAAGTCTGCCAAAGTTTGCTTCATATTTTCTGGACGTTTTGGCCCTTTAATTTTACTCATCTCCTTTGGCTCCTTTCATTTGGGTTTCGTAAATATCACGATACAAGTCGTTTGATTCCATTAAATCTTCGTGCGTTCCTAGTCCGTTCACTTTACCATCATCTAATACAAGAATATTGTCAGCCCCTTGAATCGATGAAATACGTTGGGCAATAATAATAACCGTTGTTTCTGGTAAGTGATTGAAGAAAGCTTCGCGAATCTTTGAGTCCGTTGCCGTATCAACTGCTGACGTTGAATCGTCTAAGATTAACACTGCTGGCTTACGTAACATGGCACGAGCAATTGTAAGACGTTGTTTTTGTCCACCCGAGAAGTTTGATCCTCCTTGCTCTACACGAGTGTCATATCCCTCAGGCATTTCCATAATGAAGTCATGAGCTTGTGCATGTTTAGCCGCTTGAATCATCTCTTCTTCCGAAGCATTCGGATTTCCCCATAAGAGGTTCTCACGAATCGTTCCAGAGAATAGCATATTCTTTTGTAACACCATGGATACATTTTGGCGTAAATCAGAGAACCGATAATCACGAACGTCATGACCACCCACACGAACTGTCCCAGCTGTTGTGTCATAAAGTCGAGGAATCAACTGTACAAGAGAAGACTTCCCTGAACCTGTTGGCCCGATAATCCCGAACACTTCACCGGGTTTAATCTTGAAGCTGATGTTGCTTAACACTTCTTCGTCTTGTTGTTTTCCATAAGAGAAATGAACATGGTCAAATTCTACTTCGCCATACACTTTGTCAACTGAGATTGGATGTTCTGGTTCTTCCACATCAATATTCGTATCTAACACTTCGAAAATACGATCCATAGACGCTTTTGTCATTGTCAACATGACGAACACGAATGAAATCATCATGAGGGACATCAAGATTTGTGTGATATAAGAAATGAAACTGATAAGATCTCCAGTTGTCATCGTTCCACTAATAACAAGTCCGCCCCCAAACCACATCACCGCAATTGTTACAGCATAAATCGTTAATTGCATGATTGGGTTGTTCCACATCACGACATACATTGCATGGAGGGCACGTTCTCTATAGGTTGAGTTTTCCGCACCAAATTTTTTCTTTTCGAACATTTCACGTACGAAAGACTTTACAACGCGAATTCCGATAAAGTTTTCTTGTAAAGTACGGTTGATACCGTCTGTTGCTTGTTGTAATTTTCTAAAGCGAGGAAAGGCAGTAGAAATGATAAGAGCTAGCGATAACACTAAAATAGGTACAGCGACCATAAAGACGAGTGATAATTGTGCGTTAATACTTACTGCAAAGAAAATTGCGAAGATAAACATCATTGGTGCACGTGCTAAAATACGCATCGTCATAATAGCTGTATTTTGAACATTGTTAACATCACTAGTCATCCGGGTAATTAAGGACGCATTGGAGAAGTGATCAATGTTCTTAAAGGAGAAAGCTTGAATCTTCTTCATTTCAGCAGAACGTAATTCTGCAGCTACCCCAGTACCAGCAATCGATGCAAATTTTGCACCTAAAACTCCGGCCGAAAGAGATACAATCGCTACAAGAATCATAACGAACCCTTGTTGCATAATAAAGCCTAAGTCTTTATTTGGAATCCCTTCGTCAATAATTTGCTTCATAATAATCGGTTGTGCTACTTCACAGAGCACCTCGACTAAAATGGCAAAAAACGCTAAGAAAGGATATTTTTTATACTTACTAAAAAATGGAAGAATCTGTTTTAGCATTTTTTCACTCCTTCTTTGATTTTTGATAATAAAAAACTGCCTCTGGTCACACGCCAAAGACAAGCATTCTGCTAAGAATTACTAGAATAAGTTTATCAAGCTTTGACTTCGTTTTCAAATGAAACCCTTTGTTTTTTAACTGAATTTTCATTTTATTTTAAGGAAATTCTTTTTTTGAAAAGTAAAAATAGAATTGCCAAACTAATATTTTTCCATCGATAATAGCTCAGTATTTTGAGTTTGAACCGCGAATTATGGTACAATGAGCCCAACGAAATTTTAGAAAGCGAGGGACTCAAGTGTCCACAATTCAATACATTAGTACAAGAGACACAAATAACCGCGTTACAGCTTCACAAGCCATTTTAAAAGGAATTGCTGAAGACGGTGGTTTATATGTACCGACTGTCCTCCCAGAAGTGACTCTGGACTGGGAAGTGTTAAAAACTCAAAGTTATCAAGAAATCTCCATCGAAATTTTATCTGCCTTTTTAACAGATTTTACAAAAGAAGAAATTACACAATGCGTGCATTCTGCATACGATACAACGTTTGATACAAAAGAAATCGCACCTGTAAAAAAAGTGGGCGACCGTCATTTCATGGAACTTTTCCACGGAAGAACCATCGCCTTCAAAGATATGGCGCTATCTATCTTGCCATATCTCCTCACAACTGCTGCAAAGAAAAACAAATCTGATAAAGAAATCGTGATTTTAACAGCGACTTCAGGCGACACTGGTAAAGCTGCCCTTGCAGGATTTGCGGATGTTCCTCATACAAACATTATCGTCTTTTATCCAAAAGGTGGCGTCAGTACGATTCAAGAACGCCAAATGGTGACACAAGCAGGCGACAACACTTTTGTCTATGGTGTAGAAGGAAACTTCGATGACGCACAGACTAAAGTAAAAGAATTATTTGCGGATAAAGAACTAAACGCGACACTAGCGGAAAAAGGATTCCAATTCTCTTCTGCAAACTCGATTAATATCGGACGTCTTTGCCCACAAATCGTGTACTACGTATTCGCGTACGCACAATTAGTGAAAGACGGCACTCTGAACATTGGCTCCCCAATGAACGTTGTAGTTCCTACTGGTAACTTTGGTAACATTCTAGCAGCCTACTACGCAAAAGGCATCGGGGTTCCAATTAACAAACTCATCTGTGCTTCAAACGAAAATGATGTGCTTGTTGATTTCTTCCAAACAGGAACATACAACCGACTACGTGAATTTAAATTAACAAGTTCTCCAAGTATGGATATTCTTGTTTCAAGTAACCTTGAGCGTTTCGTCTTTGAATTAACAGGACGCAGCTCGCAGGAAACAAATGCACTGATGACTTCTCTAAAAGAAAACGGAAGCTACTCTGTTCCAAATACAGATACGGCTCTCTTCCAACAATTTTATGGAAACCGTGCAAGCCAAGAAGAAACAGCTCAAACGATTCACGATGTATTCAAGAGCGAGCACTACTTATTAGATCCACACACTGCGGTCGCAGATGCTGTGTATACGAAATATAAGAAAGAAACAGGAGATGTAACTCCTACGGTGGTAGTATCGACTGCGAGTCCATACAAATTCCCACAAAGCGTACTTTCAGCTTTAGACGTGGATACGAATCAATCTGATGCTAAATTGATGGATGCCATTCAACAAGAAAGCGGCATTGCCATTCCAACAGCAGTAACAAGCGTATTGGACGCGCCAATCCGTCATACAAAAGTTCTTTCAATCGAAGGCATGAAACAATCAGTCCTTGATTCATTAAACATTCAATAACACAAAAGAAGACAAGAAATCATCGTTTTAACGATTTCTTGTCTTCTTTTTATTCTTCTGTTAGAAATCCTTGTGCTTTTAATACATCGAGCATTTCCGAACGTTTAGCCCCAAGCGTATGGTATTTTGTAGACACTTGTTTTGTAAAGGCATCTACACGACGATTAGCATCACGAAGATCGTAATATTCTGTCACTGTCTCATCATACTCTTTCAACTCTTCTAATGGATTCTCCAGTTCACGGTATCCATTTTCCATATGAATCACTTCTTTTGGAAGGCGTGGTTTTAATTGAGGCTCTTGATTTGGCCAACCCACAGCTAAACCGATTGCTGGGTAAGTGTATTTTGGTAAATTTAGTAACTCGACGATTTTTGCTGTGTCGTTAAAGAAACTTCCTAGATACACAGTCCCCATCCCTAAAGATTCTGCCGCCACAACAACATTCTGAGCTGCAATCACTGCATCTGTTAACCCAGATACGAAACGGTCTGCGCTACCTTGAACTCCAACTTCTTGTCCTAAGGCTTTTGCAATTTCAGTATTACGTCTTTGTTCCACCACAAATACGAATAAATGTCCGCTAGTAGCTACATAAGATTGTCCACTCACGGCAGCTAATTCCTTCTTCAACTCTGGATCTGTCACACTAATAATCGAATAAGCTTGTAAGTACATACTTGACGCTGTTCTTTGCGCTACTTCTACTAGTAAATCCACTTCCTCTTTTGTCAATGCTTGGTCTTTAAACGCACGAATCGTACGGTGATTTAATTGTGTTTTGATGGTTTCATTCATTTTGATGGCTCCTTTGTATCAAAAAAAGAGTCGACTGCTCAACTCTTTTTGGTTTTTAGAAATATTGTTTGCCTGTTTCGAGGGCAGCTTCCGGCATAATGACTTCGCCGTATTCTTGCAACACTTCCCATGAAATTCTTGAGAACTCTGCATACTCGCGAACAAGTGCCATTTTTGAAGCCGTTTCCTCTGGTTTTTTCACTGGATGGAAAACATGTAAGAAGTAATGTCCACTATAGCGATATAGAACAGATTGTTCAAACTCTCCTGCTGTTTCTTTTGCCATTGAAACAAAGTCTTCGAAGTCTTCAAAAACAACTGTCACATCGATTGGTTTCAATGTTGAAGATTCATCTTCCATATTAATCACTGGTTTTGGAGAAAGTTTTCCTTCTTCTTTATCCTCTTTGCGCTTCTTCCCGATACGATCTGTAAGGGAATGTTGAATCGTATCGACTATATTGCGCACCATACGCTCGTCTGTTGACTCATCTCCCATGTCCACAATACGTGTCACATAGAGTTCTAGACCGTCTGGATTTGGCATGATTTGAAAACTCAATCCGTCTGAATCTTCGAATTGATTCAAGACGCCCATCTCCTCTAAAATACTATGGAAAAAGCTTTCGATTTCGCCTGGATTTCCAAGTAATTCAGGTATTGATGTACCACGGTCGATGAGATCTTGGTTCTCGATACGTAACAAGAATGTATCGTCGTTAATGCGTTCCATTTCCATAATATTCACCCCTTTTTACCTTATCCATCTATTCTAGACCAAACCTGAAAAAAATAAAAGAAATACGATTGGAAGACTAATACAAATTGGTTTGTGCTTTGTGTTTGTTGAAAAACAGCTTGAGATGGGGCAAATTGAACTTGCGTTCAAATATACTAAAAAAAGATTACTGCGAATTCCTTGCGGATTCTCTTTATAATCGCTGTTACGGGGCACCGGTGTAAGCCTTGGTCTTACACCTTCGAAGCTTCAAACGCGGAGTAAGGAACAAGTTCCTACTCCGCGTTTGAAGCTTCGATGCGATTCCCCGTTACTACGATTATAAAATCCGCAAGATTCTTCGTAATCTTTTTTTATTTATTCTGTTCAATTTGCCCCATACCAAGCTGATTGAAAAGGTGCTAAAACCTTCGTATTTCTTATTTTTGGAAGGGTGAATAGGATGGAAGCAGGCCTCAAAACGACGAAGCTTCTTACCTTATAATTAATAGGAGTTAGGCTTTTTTCAGGCTGCGTCCAAATTGTCTTGTACGAATCTGTTGTATGCTAAAGGCTAATGCAACATATAAAATTCCGAATAAAAGTACCATTCCTAGGTTGAAAGCGTAACTTGAAAAATCTGTTGAAGGATTTTCTGCGGCTGAAATCACATAATATACTGGGAAGAATTTTGCGATACTAATAGCTACCGGATTTAGTAAGCTTAATGGTACAAAAATTCCTGAGATAAACGATAATCCCATCCCAACCACTGTACTTGCGGCAGAATAGCCATAACGGTTGTCCCCAATAATCACTGAGCAAAGGAATGCTAAGGCATAGGCTGTAAGAGCCATCGAAATCGTAAGCATTAATGATTTTGGAGCTCCAGCACTGACATAGAAGCTTGGTGCCACAATGGCTACGAATAGTAAGTTGATTCCAACGATAATTCCAACAACCGTTAATCCCCCAAGGAATTTTTCAATCGTCACTTGGTTTACGCTCTTCATACCAATAACAATTCGTTTTGCGACTTCGTCAGTTTCAAGTTTAGCAAAGATTAATCCAAGCAAGAAGATAAAGATTGAAAGGTAAAGAAACGGGGTGTGTGAAAAATAGATTTCACCAAATTCTGCATAGAAATCATCATCTTTAACAGTGGCATCTTTTGAAATCACATTGACTGTTGCTTGCTCTTTTAAAATTTTATCCATATTTTCACTACTGAAATTGCCTTGCTTTTTCAATACGACTGCATAGCGTATATATGAATTCACGTATTCTCGAAGTAAATTTCCTTCAAGTGAATTTCCAATTTCCATATTCAGCGCTTCTTCCCCTTTGTTGATTCTTGCATCAACATCTGATGGAATCCACATTGCACCATCCACATCATTTGAATAAACAGCTTCTTTCATAATGTTATCGCTATTTGTTGTAAGAGTGACTTTATGTTCTTTTTTTAGAGAAGCAATCATTGCATTGATAATTTCGCTATTTCCATTTGATTCGTCTTTAATCACAACTTTATAATTTGTGTCATGGAATCCTGTTACTTCTTGATTTCCTAACGCTTGAGAATATCCCAATCCCATAAAGACGACTAGGAAAATAATCGCATATGATTTTAATCGATAAGCAAGTTTTAAAAAATATTTATAGACTATCATAACGTGTTCTCCTTAATCTCCATAATGCACATCCTAGAAGTACTAGTGTGTAAATTCCAAGCAATAAGTAAGTTCTACCTAGATGGGCACTCCCTACGAGTCGGTTCAATTGATAAAATCCAGTAACCATTAATGCGACAGGATTAAATTGATTAAATCCTGGCATAAAGGTATTGGCAAAACCTTTCATTGCTGTTCCCATCATTCCAGCTAGTGCCGAGAGAACGAGGTTTAGCATTAATGAGAAGATGATTCGCCCTTGTATAGTGAGTTTTTGATTGGTTCCTATCAAAAGACCTGCTGAAATTCCGAATACATTTCCCATCAACATAAGAAGGAGACTTCCTCCCCAATCTGCGAATAAATCAATTTTCAATACTTGTGTCATGTAGACAAGTAAAATAGCGTTTGAAGTGATATTGAGCAATAATCCAATCATAAAGCAGTTGATTATGAGTTTGCCTTTGCTAAATGGACTACCCATAATACGTCGTCCAATCGGTGACACATTTCCGTTTAAATAGGCTGCGCAAACAACACCACTAAATACGGAGTACATTGTAAAGCTGGCAAGTGCACTATAGAATAACATCGTTCCTTGGCTCACATCACTGGTTGCTTGAGTAACCCAACTCTTATTAAAATCGATGCTTGCAGCACCTTGACCCAAACTTTGTACTTGTTTAATTTGTGTTACTACATTTTTCAAAACACTTTGAGGAACCCCCGACGATTTGCTTACGACTACTTCTAAATTATTGTCAACGAATCCGTCAGCTTTATCATCTGTTACGAGTTCGTTCCCAGCTTCCTTGGAATCAACATCAATAATTTCAAAATAGTCTCCCGCTTGTTCAAATACATAATGATACGGATTATCTGTTGTCATGGCTACACGAACTGTACCCATATCTTGATTCATAATTCCTGAAAAAGACACGAAATAGAGTGAAACCAGGATAATTGGATAAAGTAACACCCAGAACGAGAATGAAAAATCTTTTAAAGCGTCTTTTGATAAATAAGTAAATAATTTTAAGAATGTCTTCATGAATCTCGAAGTCCTTTCCCTGTATATGCAAGGAACACATCGTCTAAACTTGGTTGTTCACTGTATAAACGAACATAGCTCAAGTTCAATTCTTCAAGGGTGTTAGCCACGTGAAGCAAGTGATTCGTTCCCTGTTCGAAATTGAATTTCAGATGATCTTTATGATGGTCTAATACAAGAACGTGAGAAATTTGTTTTAAACGAGTGACTTGTTCTTCTGTGGGAACTGTCGAAAGTTCTACTTGGATAATTTCAGAAGTTGCAATAGACTTCTTCAATTCTTGAGAAGTACCTGAAACAATACTCTTCCCTTTATCCATAATCACGATTCGGTCACTAAGTCCATCTACTTCATCTAAGTAGTGCGTTGTGTAAATAATCGTACTTCCCTGTTCATTGAGCTTGCGAATGCCTTCTAAAATAAATGAACGACTTTGTGTATCGACCGCCACAGTTGGTTCATCAAAGAAAATGAGACTTGGTTTATGTACGATTCCGCAGGCAATGTTCAAGCGGCGTTTCAATCCCCCACTCAATTTTTTCGGAACGAATTTACGGAAATCTTGTAATTCTACAAACTCAATTGCCTCTTGTACAAATTGTTTGCGTTGCTTAGAATCTGAAATATACAATCCGCAGAAGAAATCAATATTTTCTTCTACTGTTAAATTATCTAAATACGCTAAATCCTGTGGAACAATCCCAATTTCGCGTCGTACTTTATTGGATAACGGAAACTTGCTTTCTCCTAGAACCGTTACTTCACCACTATCAAAGGTTAAAAATCCTAACATACTGTTAATCGCAGTTGTCTTTCCACATCCGTTTGGTCCAAGAAGCGCTAGCAGCTCTCCTTTACGAATTTCAATATCAAAATGATTTAATGCCATCAAGTCCTTGTATCGTTTTACAAGACTTTTTACTTGGATACTGTTTTCCATGTCTTCACCTCATTGATTTTTTTACATTCTTAGTATATCGAGCCTGCTTGTCACAAACTAGTGTCAAATGTCGTTAGTTCCATATGACATTTGTCATAAATGAGTAGATATTTCTCCCTATTTGGGCTACACTGAAAGAAAGAGCGTTGGAGGTGAGATGTTTGCGGACTTTTTTAGAGAAATTAATGTTCTATATTCTGATTAGTATGTATTTGATGGGACAACAAGTAGAGGTCTTTACAATATTTCTAGGACTTTGTATTTTTATTCTTTCTCTATCCATGGAAGTTTTTGAAACTAGTTGGATACAACGCATTTCTTTGGTCATTTCGGGCGCATTATGTATTTTCTTTCCTGAATGCGCACTGTATATTTCAATTTTCATCATGCATGCCGCTCAACTGTTTGGACTCCCAGGAATTTTTACTGGAGTTCTCCTCCTACTGCGTCCAAATCTATTAACATTACTACTAACCGTTATTGGAACATATCTTATTTTGCGTAGTAGCTATGATAAAAAATTCAGAATAAAGAGTCACCTTATCCAAGACGACTTAGAGCATGAACGACTGATTCTACTTCAAAGGCAACAATTTAGCCAAGAGGAAACCTTAAAACAAATGGAGGTTGCTACTCTCAAAGAACGCAACCGTATCTCCCATGCCTTGCATGATCAAATTGGACATACGCTAAGTGCGTCGATTATGCAACTAGAAGCCCTGCAAATCATCACTAATGAACCTGTTGTAGAGAAAAAATTGGAACAAGTTTCAGGAATTCTTCAAAGCGGAATGAACGAAATCCGTTCAACTATTCATAACCTTTATGATGACTCCTTCTTACTTTCTCAAAAGATGGATGAAATCCTTCATCCTCTTGAGAAGAAGGCGCAAGTCAATTACCAAAACACAATATCTGATGAGATTCCCATCGGTTTGAAATACGATATCCTTACCATTTGTAAGGAAATGATTACGAACTTTATGAAGTATTCAAATGGAAATCAACTTCAATTGTTTTTATTAGAACAGAAAAATTATTATACGATTCAATATAAAGATAACGGGAACGAAACTCATAATATAACCCCGGGAATGGGACTCACAATGATGAAAGAACTCGTAGAAAAACATAAAGGAGTTATGACACTACAAACCACGAACGGATATGACATCTTTATCCGTATTCCTAAACAGGAGGACCACCATGATTAGAACGATTCTTATCGACGATGACTTTTTAGTTTTACAAGCCTTAGAAACCATTCTATCTGTTCAAGACCATATTGAAGTAGTAGGGACTGGAAACGACGGACGTGATGCTGTTGAATTATATATTACTCATCAACCCGACCTCGTTTTGATGGATATTCGCATGGAACCAACTAGCGGAATTGAGGCCGCATATGACATTTTAAAGGATTTTCCCAAGGCAAATATTTTATTTCTAACTACCTTCCAAGATGATGAGTATATTACCAAAGCTCTTTCAATCGGTTGTAAAGGATATTTATTAAAGCAACATATTAAAGGTATCCTTCCAGCCATCGAAGCAGTAATGAACGGGCAAATTGTTTATGACTCAACGATTGAAATGCCGGTAAAGAAAACCTACGAAAAGAAATCTAGTGCCCATTTAAGCGAACGAGAAAATGAACTGCTCTATCTGGTCGCTGAAGGCTTTAACAATAAAGAAATCGCTGAGAAAATGTATCTCAGCGAAGGAACCGTCAGAAATTACTTATCTGCTTTACTCGAAAAATTAGAGTTAAGAGATCGTACTCAACTGGCTGTGTATTACTATAAAGAATTATAAAAAAGAACTTCAAATGAAGTTCTTTTTTTGCAAGCAGTTCGATTGTGAATGGTTATTTCCATCTTTTTCCAAAAAACCAATCCATTTTGTGCACAAAAAAAGCCCTGAATTCTCAGGGCTAATTTTCTTTAAAAGTTGACTAAACGTTGAGCCATATCTAATTCATATGCTCGTACTTCTCTTGATAAGAAACGACGAATTTCATCTTCGTTATATCCTACTTGGAATCTCTTTTCATCTAGCATAATAGGACGACGTAGTAATCCTGGATTATTTTGGATTAATGAAAATAGTTGATTCAAAGGGACTTCATCTAAATCGATTTTTAACTCTTGAAATGCTTTTGAACGAGTTGAAATAATCTCTTCGGTGCCATCTTCGGTCATACGCAAGATGTTTTTAATTTCATCGATTGTTAATGGTTCTGAAAAAATGTTTCTTTCGGTGTACTCAATGTTGTGCTCTTCTAACCAAGCTCGAGCTTTACGACATGATGTACAACTTGGTGAGGTATATAATGTAACCATTCGCTATGTCCTCCTTTAATATGATACTCTGACTTTAATACGTGTATTATTATATATGATATATTAAAAAAAATCTATATGATTTTAGAAAATTTTTTTGATTTTCACAAACTTCTTGCAAAATTAATGAAAATTTTATTCTTTCAAAATAGTTTTCACTCGCTTTCATTCTAATAGAAACAGACTTTAGGAATTTGACTGTATTCACAATCCTTGAAAAATATTATTTTTATTTTTCATGAAAATCCCTTCAAAATAAGGTATAATAAAACTACAAACTTTAAGGAGCACTACTATGTCTAAAAAAAGAATTTTCTCTGGCGTGCAGCCTTCTGCAATTCCAACAATTGGGAACTATATTGGAGCGATGAAAAACTTCGTAGCCCTGCAAGACGAGTACGATTGTACATACTGTATCGTAAACCAACATGCGATTACTGTTCCACAAGATCCAAAGAAATTAAAAGAGCAAACTCGTTCACTTGCAGCACTTTACCTTGCGATTGGTTTGGATCCTGAAAAGTCAACCATCTTCGTTCAATCTGAAGTTCCAGCACACGCACAAGCCGCATGGATCGTACAATGTAATGTCGGCGTTGGTGAATTAGAACGTATGACACAATACAAAGATAAATCTCAAAAACAACAATCTGTTTCGGCAGGATTATTAACCTACCCTCCGCTAATGGTAGCCGATATCGTTTTATATAACGCTGAAGTGGTTCCTGTTGGAGACGATCAAAAACAACATATGGAATTAACACGTGACTTCGTTGAACGCTTCAACAGTCGCTACGGAAATGGCAACCAATTAC
The DNA here is from genome assembly GCF_938030755.1 of uncultured Granulicatella sp. Classification (GTDB taxonomy): domain Bacteria; phylum Bacillota; class Bacilli; order Lactobacillales; family Aerococcaceae; genus Granulicatella. Next base: position 13,851 of record NZ_CALHIF010000008.1, read on the forward strand.
TTGTGATGCCAGAACCATTTATTCCAAAAGCAGGAGCTCGTGTCATGAGCCTTCAAACACCTACAAAAAAAATGAGTAAATCAGATGCTAACGTGAAAGAATACATTAGCATGCTGGATGAGCCAGCTGTGATTCGTAAGAAAATCAAAAGCGCTGTAACGGATTCAAGCGGTGTGATTGAATTCGACCCTGTTGAAAAACCTGGCGTATCCAACCTTTTAACCATCTTCTCTGCTTTCTCTGGAGAAAGTATCGACTCTCTTGTTGATCGCTTTAAAGGTGTTGGTTATGGCCAATTTAAAGAAGAATTAGCCGATGCAATTATCGCAGTTATGGAACCAATCCAAGAGCGTTATTATGAGTTGTTGAAATCTGATAAGTTAGATGAGATTCTTGATGAAGGTGCTAAGAAAGCAAATTACGTAGCGAATAAAACACTACGCAAGATGGAAAAAGCGGTAGGCTTAGTGAGATAAACCAAGAAAGATTATCTCCTTACTTTCTAGAATAAAATTAAAAGAGTCCTCTCGGACGTTATTATAATGACTTAAAAGGCTACACCGGGTTGAGTCACGGTCTCAACCCTACCGAGCTTCAAACAGATTCTAGAAGAATTCTCTTCAAGAATCTGTAATTCACATCGGTCGCAACCGCCATTAATGTCATTATAAAGTCCGAGGGACTCTTTTCTTTATGTACAAGTGAACTTTTCTTAGTTTATCTCCCATTGCAAAGAGAAGTAGGCTATTTAACAATTCTTGATAGGATGCACCTAAACCTTATAACGTTTAAGGGCATTCTTTTTGATTATCTTTAAAACATCAGTTTTATTATTGAAAGAGTTATAGTGGGACACCGGTTCGAGCCTTATGTCTCTCACCTTTGAAGCTTCAAAGGTGGAGTAAGGAAATCATTCCTAACTCCACCTAATTCACATTCAATGTGATTCCCCACTATTCTTTCATTAAACTGATGTTTTTTTTGATAATCAAAAGTCTTTCTATGAGATAAATTTACTAAAATAGTTTATCTCACGCCGCAAAAAAGTAAGGCAAATTAAAAAGTGCTAGGAAATCCTAGCACTTTTTATCGTTTGCTTATTCTACTACAAGAAGTCCCGCTCCAATAATTCCATTGTCTCCCTTAATGGTGGACGCTTTTATATTTTCTAAAATATGTTTTTGTTCGTGATGTAAGAGATGTCCCAATTCCTCTTTAATCAATTCAATAAAGTCTGGATTGTAATTTGAAACGCTACCCCCGAATACAATCACTTTTGGATCCAGAAGGCAAACCATTCCATGCAATGCACTAGCTAGCCCTTTTGCAGTCTCCTCAATGATTCTATTTGCCGCTTCTTCTCCAGCTCTCCATTTTTCAAAAACATCTTTTGTAGTTAAGACTACATCTTCATACAACTCTCTCCCCGTACGTTCTATAGCCACACCTGAACAAGCTCCCTCTAACGATTCTAAACATTCAAAGTACGGAACTTTTAAAAAACCAATTTCTCCTGAAAAACCTTCCCCGCGTAAAATCGTATTATTGACAATGTTGGTCGCTGCAATTCCTGTTGATACAGTGACATAACCAAACATATCAGACGATTTTAAATGAAGTAATCGATATTCCGCATAGGCTGCTACTTTTACGTCATTATCAATGCGTACTGGAACATCTCCGAATGTTTGTTTTAATCGTTCTACGACTGGAAAATTTGCCCAAGGAATATTATTTTGGAAAACAGCTACCCCATTTTCCACATTAACTTTCCCTGGCAAACCAACACCAATACCGTATGTATCTTGAATACGTAAATCATTTTCTTCGAGTACCTCTTGAATGAGTTGGACCACTCCCTGATACAAACCTTTTGCACTCTCAGTTTGGCTAGGTCTTTGAGAACGACTAACAATTTCTCCCTTCTCATTAATCAACGCAACAGCTACTTTTGTTCCCCCAATATCAACGCCAACTGCTACTTTCATCAAAACCCCTCCATTCATTTTGATTTCGTTTCTAAATTTATTTTACAATGAAATCTCCAAAAGCTCTTATCCTTTCTTGCGGTTTACTATAACTATTTTGCTCTCCTTCCAACATTTTGAAAAATGATAACCTGATTGATAGCCGTTTGAATATAGTGGAGTTTGTGATGGGGCACCGCCAAGATCCTAGGTCTCTTGGTCTTTGAAGCCGAAAGACCCTAGGCTCGAGGAGATCCTCACAACCATGTCTATTATGTAAAAACGGATATTAAACAAGTATCGTATCCTTTTCAATCTAAGGTTGAATATTATTTAAAAACACCCAATTTTTGCACAAAAAAGGAGGGGAAGCAGATTGCTTCCCCTCCGTAATTCCTAGGAATTATTTGTTTTTTAAGTTGTAGAACGCTGATAGACCTTGGTAAACAGCTAAGTCACCTAATTGATCTTCAATACGTAATAATTGGTTGTATTTAGCAATACGGTCTGTACGGCTTAATGAACCAGTCTTGATTTGTCCAGCGTTTGTTGCAACTGCGATGTCAGCAATTGTTGAATCTTCAGTTTCACCAGAGCGGTGTGAAACAACTGCAGTGTAACCAGCTTTTTGAGCCATTTCGATTGCGTTGAATGTTTCAGTTAAAGTACCGATTTGGTTTACTTTGATTAAGATTGAGTTTGCAATACCTTTTTCGATACCACGAGATAAGATTTCAGTGTTAGTTACGAATAAGTCGTCACCAACTAATTGAACTTTACCGCCTAAGCGTTCAGTTAATAATTTCCATCCATCCCAGTCGTTTTCGTCACAGCCGTCTTCGATTGTGATGATTGGGTATTTTTCAACTAATTCAGCTAAGTATTCCACTTGTTCAGCAGGAGTACGTTTAGCACCTTTTTCACCTTCAAAGATTGTGTAGTCATATACGCCATCTTTGAAGAATTCTGATGAAGCACAGTCAAATCCTAAGTAAACATCTTTACCAGGTTCTAGACCTACTTTTTTGATTGCTGCTAAGATTGTTTCTACAGCATCTTCAGTTCCTTCGAATGTAGGAGCGAAACCACCTTCGTCACCTACAGCAGTTACTAAACCACGGTCATGTAAGATAGCTTTCAATGCGTGGAATACTTCAGCACCCCAACGTAAAGCTTCTTTGAATGTTGGCGCACCAACTGGTAAAATCATGAACTCTTGGAATGCGATTGGAGCATCTGAGTGAGATCCACCGTTAACGATGTTCATCATTGGTGTTGGTAATACTTTAGTGTTGAATCCGCCTAAGTATTGGTATAAAGGTTGATCTAAATAGTCAGCAGCTGCGCGTGCTACAGCAATAGATACGCCTAAGATTGCGTTAGCTCCTAATTTACCTTTGTTTGGAGTTCCATCTAATTCAATCATTAATTTGTCGATCGCCATTTGCTCACGAACATCATAACCTAAGATAGCTTCAGCGATAATGTTGTTTACATTGTCAACTGCTTTTTGAACTCCTTTTCCTGAGTAACGAGATTTGTCGCCGTCACGTAATTCAACTGCTTCGTATTCACCAGTTGAAGCTCCTGAAGGAACCATACCGCGTCCGAATGCTCCGCTTTCTGTGTAAACTTCAACTTCGATAGTTGGGTTTCCACGTGAGTCTAGTACTTCTCTTGCTAATACATCTGTAATAAATGGCATGATTTATTAACTCCTTTAAATTTTATTTTGTACGTTATTATTTTAATCGAAAATCTATAGACTTTCAAGAATTCCTAAGGTTTTCTTTATTTTTCGATCAATGTTTCTCCAGTCATTTCTGCTGGTTTTTCAACATTTAAAAGATCAAGCATTGTTGGAGCAACGTCTGCTAAACGTCCACCCTCACGCAATGTGATTCCTTTCTTAGTCACAATCACAGGTACTGGCACTGTTGTATGTGCAGTATGTGGTGTTCCTTCTGGTGTAATCATAGTTTCTGAGTTACCGTGGTCTGCAAAGATAATTGCGCTACCGCCTTTTTCAAGGATGACATCAACAACTTTACCTAAGTTTTCGTCCACTGCTTCAATCGCTTTGATAGTTGGTTCTAACATTCCTGAGTGTCCTACCATGTCAGGGTTAGCGAAGTTTAAGATGATCGCATCATTTTCATCATTGATGATTGAGTTGTATAATGCATCTCCTACTTCGTAAGCACTCATTTCTGGTTTCAAGTCGTAAGTTGCAACCTTTGGAGAAGGAATTAAAATACGATTTTCGCCAGGGAATTCTTCGTTACGTCCACCATTCATGAAGAATGTTACGTGTGGATATTTTTCAGTTTCAGCAATACGTAATTGTGCAAGACCAGCTTTAGATAACACTTCACCAAGAACGTTTGTCATTGGGATTGGTGGAAATGCTACTTCTGCATCCACGCTTGGGTTATATAAAGTCATTGTCACAAATTTAACGTTTGTAGCACGTGCACCACGGTCAAAGTTTGTCCACTCTTTATCAGTGAACGCATTTGATAATTGAATTGCACGGTCAGGACGGAAGTTGAAGAAGATGATGGCATCATTGTCTTCTACTTTTGCCACTGGTTTACCATCTTTAACGATTACTGATGGAATAACGAATTCATCTGTAACGTCTTTAGCATAACTATCTTCAATAACTGCTTGTGCGCTTTCGAATTGAGGTCCTTCGCTATGCGCGATTGCATCATAAGCTAATTTCACACGTTCCCAACGTTTGTCACGGTCCATTGCATAGTAACGACCTGACACTGTTGCGATTTCTCCAACGCCTACTTCAGCTAATTTATCTTCTAATGTTTTGATGTAAGAAGGACCAGCTTTAGGGTCTACGTCACGTCCATCCATAAATGCATGAATGTACACTTTGTCGATTCCTTTTGCTTTAGCTGTTTCCACTAATGCTAATAAATGGTTGATGTGGCTGTGTACCCCACCATCAGATAATAATCCGAACAAGTGTAATGCAGAGCCATTTTCTTTCACATGATTAAACGCACCATTTAATGCTGGGTTTGTTTCAAATTCACCATCTAAAATCGCTTTGTCGATACGAGTTAAGCTTTGGTAAACGATACGTCCAGCACCGATATTTGTATGACCTACTTCTGAGTTCCCCATTTGTCCATCTGGCAGACCTACATCTAATCCAGAAGCTTTTAATGTTGTATGAGGGAATTCGTTATAATAACGATCAAAATTTGGTTTTTTTGCTTGTGCAACGGCATTACCTTCAACTTCTGGTCTCCATCCGAAACCATCTAAGATAATGATTGCAACTGGTGATTTTGCCATTATTTTACTGCCTCCAATAAAGCTAAGAATGAATCTGGTTGTAAGCTTGCTCCACCTACAAGAGCTCCGTCCACATCTGGACAAGCCATGTATTCAGCAATGTTTTCTGGTTTTACAGATCCACCGTATTGTACGCGAACTTTGTCAGCAACTTCTTGACCGAAGTCAGCTGCTACTACGTCACGAACTACCTTACACATTTTTTGAGCGTCATCTTGAGATGCTGATTTACCAGTTCCGATAGCCCAGATTGGTTCATAAGCAATGACTAATGATGATACTTGCTCGTTTGATAAACCTTTCAATGCTGCAGAAACTTGTCCGCCTACGAATTCTGAAGCTTTTCCTGCTTCGTAAGTTTCTAACGTTTCACCACAACAAATGATTGGTGTTAAGCCGTTTCTGAAAATTGCATGTGCTTTTTTGTTGATATCTTCGTCAGTTTCGTGGAAATATTCACGACGTTCAGAGTGACCAATCACTACGTAGTGCACGCCCATTTCAGCTAATACTTTAGGTGAAGTTTCACCAGTGAAAGCACCAGCATCTTCGAAGTAGCAGTTTTCAGCAGCTACTTTTAATTCTGAACCTTTCGCATATTCTAATAAAGTAACTAAGTCCACTGCAGGAGCAGCAATAGCACTTTCTACACGTTCGCCTGAAGGTAATTTACCAACAACAGCTTCCACAAAAGCTTGAGTTTCTTTTGGGTTTTTATTCATTTTCCAGTTTCCGGCAATAATTGGTTTACGCATATACACAACATCTCCTTTTAAATGTTTAAAATTATTTATCACTGATAGCAGCAACACCTGGTAGTTCTTTACCTTCTAGATATTCTAGAGAAGCTCCACCACCTGTTGAAATGTGAGTGAATTTGTCAGCGTATCCTAATGAGATTGCAGCTGCTGCTGAGTCCCCACCACCGATAATTGTAGTTGCGCCTTCAAGGTTCGCAATCGCTTCACATACACCGATTGTTCCTTTAGCAAAGTTTGGTAACTCGAATACACCCATTGGTCCATTCCATACAACAGTTTTTGCATCTTTTAAGTAGCTTGCAAATAATTCAACTGTCTTAGGTCCGATATCTAACCCTTCTTGGTCTGCTGGAATCGCATCTGAAGCAACGATTGTAGCTACTGCATCATTAGAGAATTCTTTAGCGACAACATTATCGATTGGTAACACTAATTTGTCACCAGCTTTTTCCATAATTTCTTTTGCTAATTCAACGCGGTCTACTTCTAATAATGAAAGACCCACTTCTCGTCCCATTGCTTTGTAGAATGTGTAAGCCATTCCCCCACCGATAAGAACTTTATCCGCTTTGTCTAATAAGCTGTTGATAACCCCAATCTTATCTGAAACTTTCGCTCCACCTAAGATTGCTACAAATGGACGTTCTGGGTTATCAACTGCACCACCGATAAACTTGATTTCTTTTTCCATCAAGAATCCAGCAGCTGATTCTAATTGACTAGCAATACCAACGTTTGAAGCGTGCGCACGGTGAGCTGTACCGAATGCATCGTTAACAAATAAATCGCCTAAAGAAGCCCAATATTTACCTAATTCAGGGTCGTTTTTAGATTCTTTTTTACCATCTAAATCTTCGAAACGAGTATTTTCGAATAATAAAACATCGCCTTCTTTAAGTGCATTAATAGCAGCTTCTAACTTTTCTCCACGAGTTTCTGGAACGAAAGTAACTGGTTTTTCTAATAACTCAGATAAGCGTTCTGCAACTGGACGTAAGCTCAATTTAGCTTTGTCTTCTTCTGATTTCACTTTACCTAAGTGAGAGAATAAAATCACTTTCGCATTGTGGTCAACTAAGTACTTAATTGTTGGCAATGCTTGAACGATACGGTTGTCGTCTGTAATCACGCCATCTTTCAAAGGTACGTTAAAGTCCACACGAACTAAAACTTTCTTGCCTTCAACTTGTAAGTCTGTAACGATTTTTTTAGCCATAAAATAGCCTCCTACATTTTTATTTGGAGCGAGTGCATTACTCACATTATGAAAACAGGGCGAGGAAGCGAATGCTTCCATCGCCCTGAGAAAATAGATACGATTAGCTAAATCTATAGTTTAAATTATAGTTTTGCGAAGTATTGTAAAGTACGAACTAATTGTGCAGTGTATGACATTTCGTTATCGTACCAAGCAACAGTTTTAACTAATTGTTTGTCGCCTACAGTCATTACTTTAGTTTGAGTTGCATCGAATAATGAACCGTAAGTGATACCTACGATATCAGAAGAAACGATTGGATCTTCAGTGTAACCGTAAGATTCGTTAGCTAATTCTTTCATAGCTGCGTTGATTTCTTCAGCAGTAACTGTTTTTTCTAAAACTGTTACTAATTCAGTTAATGAACCTGTTGGAACAGGAACACGTTGTGCAGCTCCGTCTAATTTTCCGTTTAATTCTGGGATTACTAATCCGATAGCTTTAGCAGCACCTGTTGTGTTAGGAACGATGTTCACTGCTGCAGCACGAGCACGACGTAAGTCACCTTTAGCGTGAGGTGCGTCTAATGTGTTTTGGTCACCAGTGTAACCGTGGATTGTTGTCATTAAACCTTCAACAATACCGAATTTATCGTTTAACGCTTTAGCCATTGGAGCTAAGCAGTTTGTAGTACATGAAGCACCAGAGATAACAGTTTCTTTACCTGTTAAAATATTGTGGTTTGTGTTGAATACAACAGTAGGAACATCATTTCCACCAGGAGCAGAGATAACAACGCGTTTAGCGCCACCTTTTAAGTGTAATTCAGCTTTTTCTTTAGAAGTGAAGAAACCAGTACATTCTAATACGATATCAACGCCTAGTTCACCCCATGGTAATTCTTCAGGATTACGGTTAGCAAGTACTTTAACTTCTTTACCGTTTACGCGGAAAGCTCCATCTAACACTTCAACTTCACCGTTGAAGCGTCCTTGAGTTGAATCATATTTTAACAAGTGAGCTAATTGCTTAGCGTCTGTTAAGTCATTGATTGCAACAACTTCTAATCCTTCCACATCTTGAATACGACGGAATGCTAAACGACCGATACGTCCGAAACCGTTAATACCAACTTTAACTGTCATATAGTTTTTCCTCCTAGGAATTTTTATTTTATTTTTTGCGGGTTACCCCGTTCAAAACCAACTCTGACGTCTCCTTATCAATCACAAACCAGGTGCGATCTACAGGAGCTAATTTAGCATATGCTTTTAAAGCAGCTGCCTTCTCTTCGCCTTCCACAACGGCAATCGAATGTGGAATCGTAGATAAATCACTAAGATGCAGTCCTACTCGTGGGATTTTTAACACCACATTTCCTTCTGCATCGAAGAAACAACCGAACGCTTCACCAATTGCTTTCTTCTCTTTTAACGTAGCCATTTGTTCTTCTGAGAGGCCACGTCTCTCTCCCATAATAATAGCACTTCCAACGCTATATAACAAACACTCCGCCTTTTTCATGAGGCCAATCGTCTTTGCGACGGAAGGTTCTTGCATTAGGGGCGTATAAGTTGCTTGTTGGACATGTTCTGGAACAAAGAGCGCTTCATGATGGGCACCAATTCCAGTCGCCATTTTTTCACTGACATTATTCGCCTGAATCAGCATCGAACCAAACATTCCCCCTCTTGCAGGAACAATCGTTAGGTCTCGGTTCACTGAAATCTCTTTTGTGAATCCTTCGCTGACGCGGACCATCGTTTGACCACCCGTGATGGCAATAATGGAAGTTCCAAGCGGTAAAAGCACATCCATAATCTCTTGTACCAACTCAGATGTTTTTGCCGGATCATCTACAACTTTTACATACTGAACGCCTAAGGTTTTAGCCACCTTATGTTCCACCAGACTCATCTGAATAAAGTTGTTTTTTAAATCATCCGAACGTTCTAATATAAATTCGCCAATTTCCGTAAGATGCATTCCTGAGCCTTGCACTTCAATGAGGTCTAATTTCTTCATCGCCTCACATTCATTACGAAGTGTTCTCTCAGACATTTGGACCACTTTTGCAAGCGCCCTACGTCCAATGGGTTGATAGGTTGCAATAGCTTGTAAGATACGAAAACGCGTTTGAAGAACGATTCTGCTTTCTGGAACCAATAGATGAGATAGATTAAGATAATTCATCGAAGCCTTCCTCCAATCATCTCCAGATAGGGCCGAATATCGTCCCGCTTATTTCCGGTATCTTTGAATCCATATTTCTGAACACATTTATATTTTAACATAAAATACAAGAAATGCAACCGCCCTCAGATTACAATTTGGTTAAGTTTTACGATACAAAGGGACTTATTTTGTCCCTATTTGTTTATTAAGCTTTTCATGGCAAGTTTCTCCGTCATCCATCACAAAAGAAATTTCCATATGTGCTCCGACTTTTTGTGCCATCTCTTCTAAGAATAAAATTGAGGGATTATGGTGTCCTGAAACTAACCGTGACAAATGAGCTGGTTTTATCCCAACCTTTTCTGCAAATTCGGTACGTGAGAGTCCGGACACAAGTCTCAACTCTGTAATCCTTACTGCCATTTCTTTTAGAGTGAAATCTAAATCTAAGTCTTTTTCGTAGTTCTCCCAATCGAATGACAAGCCTGCTATCGAACGCTTCAGATTTTGATCCATTTTTTAAAGCCTCCTCTTTAGTATATACAACTGGAATATTCAATTCAGTCTGCGATTTATTTCCCCACATTTCGAGTATCGCAGGACTTAATCCTTCCTTATCCAACAGTTTAAGAGCAGCAAGCATTTTCACCTTTTCTTTATACGGTCTACTATCCACATACTCTAACGTTCTTAGGTCAATCTGATGTTCTATTTTCATAATTTTCCCTCCCACTTAAACATTACCATATTTGGTAATTACCATATATGGTAATGTTGCTCTCTTCTTATACTTTTTTGATCTCTTTTAAAAATAAACGAATTAGACTATTTCTCCTTTATACTCTGATTTTTTCCAAAACTTGCACAGTTTTATAAAATTAGATACACTTAGAAAAGAACGTCGCCTTAGTGTAGTGGATATCACATGAGATTCCGGTTCTCATAACAGGGGTTCGACTCCCCTAGGCGGCTTACAATATACTCCACGCTACAAACATTGTTTTGTAGCGTTTTTTGATGCACAAAAAGCAGAACTTGAACTAAATTCAAGTCCTGCTTTATAAGAGGTTGTATCAACTTTCTTCCCTAAAAGTGAAGAATTTAATTTTTATGCGAATTTTGAAAAATCCCAGATATCTGTCGCTAATCCTTCATAAAATTCAGGTTCGTGACACACCATTAATATACTTCCTTTATATTCTTTTAATGCACGTTTGAGCTCATCTTTGGCATCAACGTCTAAGTGGTTTGTCGGTTCGTCGAGTACGAGCACGTTTGACTCTTCATTCATCAATTTACAGAAGCGAACTTTTGCTTGTTCTCCCCCACTTAAGACTTGCACTTGGCTCTCGATATGCTTACTGGTTAATCCGCAACGAGCGAGCGCTGCACGTACTTCTGGTTGTGTCATCGATGGGAAAGTATCCCAGATTTCTTCTAAGGCGGTCTTACGATTTCCTTTTGGCGTTTCTTGTTCGAAATACCCAAGGTCGATATAGTCCCCACGCGTTACTTTTCCGTTCAATGGCTTAATAATCCCTAATAAGCTCTTCAAGAGTGTCGTTTTCCCGATACCATTTGCACCGACAATCGCAATCTTTTGGCCACGTTCCATTTCAAGATTAATATGTCCTGTTAATGGACGGTCGTATCCAATCACTAAATCTTCGGCTTGGAAAATGTAACGACCAGGAGCTCTTGAAGTCTTGAAGTCGAATTTTGGTTTTGGCTTCTCACTCGCTAACTCGATAACTTCCATCTTATCCAGCTTCTTCTGACGAGACATCGCCATATTACGTGTAGCCACGCGCGCCTTATTACGGTTCACGAAATCCTTCAAGTCCGCAATCTCTTTTTGCTGGCGGTTATACGCCGCTTCTAGTTGCGCTTTCTTCATCGCATACACTTCTTGGAACTGATCATAGTCTCCAACATAACGGTTCAACTCTTGATTGTCCATATGGTAAATCAAGTTGACGACACTGTTTAAGAATGGAATATCATGCGAAATCAGGATAAATGCATTTTCGTATTCTTGTAAGTAGCGTTTCAACCATTCGATATGCTCTGCGTCTAGATAGTTTGTTGGCTCGTCGAGTAATAAAATGTCTGGTTTTTCTAATAATAGTTTTGCCAGCAACACTTTTGTACGTTGCCCACCACTGAGTTCACTCACATCGCTATCCATCCCAAATGCTGCAACGCCTAATGCACGCGCTACTTCATCGATTTTAGCATCCAGAATATAGAAGTCATGGCTATCTAGTCGCTCTTGCAACTCGCCCACTTCTTCCAGCATCGCGTTCATCTCGTCTTCGTTTGCGTCTCCCATTGCCATATACAATTCATTGATACGCGCTTCTGCGACAAATAAATCGTCGAAAGCTTTTTGAAGGACACTGCGAACGGTCATCCCTGGTTCAAGGACGGTATGTTGGTCTAAGTATCCCACCTTTACATTTTTAGACCACTCTATTTTCCCTTCATCGGGTTGTAATTGACCTGTAACGATATTCATGAAGGTGGATTTCCCTTCACCATTGGCCCCAACAAGCCCGATGTGTTCCCCTTTTAATAGACGGAAGCTCACATCATTGAAGATGGCTCTTTCGCCGAATCCGTGTGTTAATTTTTCTACATTTAAAATACTCATCAACGTTCTCCTTAAGTTTTCTCTGGGTCATTGTATCATAGTTTGCGGTAAATTCAAAAAGGCTCAAACAAATACGGAGCAAGAAACGAATTCTTACTCCGCATTTTTCTACTATTTAAATTGTGCTTTGTATAAAGCTGCATACGCACCGTTTTGTGCAAGCAATTCTTCATGCGTACCGTCTTCTGTCAGTCCATCTTCTGTAACGACAATAATACGGTCTGCATTTTTAATCGTAGCCAGACGGTGAGCAATAATAAAGGTCGTTCTGCCTTTTGCCAACTCGTCAAATGATTGTTGAATAAACTTCTCCGTTTGCGTATCGAGGGCGCTCGTTGCTTCGTCCAAAATTAAAATAGAAGGATTTTTCAAGAAAATACGAGCAATGGAGAGGCGTTGCTTTTGCCCGCCTGACAATTTCACACCGCGTTCTCCGATATGTGTATCCACTCCATCTTCTAAATCTTCAATGACTTCTTTCAGTTTCGCTTGCTCGATGGCACGGTCTACTTCCTCATCTGTCGCATCGAGTCTACCATACAATACATTTTCGCGGATGGTTCCATTAAAGAGGAACACATCTTGTTGCACGATCCCAATTTGACGGCGAAGAGACTGTAAAGTGAAACGATTGATATTGGTTCCATCAATCAAGATTTCCCCTTCTTTTAAATCATAGAAACGAGGCAATAAGTTCACGAGCGTTGTCTTCCCAACTCCACTTGGTCCAACGAAGGCAACGGTCTGCCCTGGTTCCACCGTTAAGTTGATGTGTTCCAATACTTTCTTATCGTCTTCATATCCAAACCCTACATTTTTATATTCCACACGTCCTTCAAACGCTGGTGCAGGAATGGCATCGGGTGCGTCTTCAATATCGATTTCGATATTCATTAATTCTTTGAAACGACGAAATCCCGCAAATCCTTTTGGATACAGTTCAATCATCGAATTCATCTTATTAATCGGTCCCACAAAGACATTAGACAGTAATATGTAGCCGACCAATTCTCCAGCTGTTAAATCCCCCATGACCGTGAAGTAAGCCCCTACGATTAAACTAAAAAGATTAATGCTGCGCATCAATAAGTAGTTGAAACTACTGCTTGTTCCCATCGTGCGATAAAACGCAATTTTATTCGAACGATACTCTTGAATAAGCTCTTCAAAGAGTTGTTGCTCGTGGTTTTCGTTCGCAAAAGCCTTCACTACACGCATTCCGCTCAGTACATTTTCTAGACCAGCCGTATAGTTGGCTAATCCCTTGTAGATATTTCGATTAATACTCGACATGCGACGATTAAATACCGCAAGTGTCACCGCAATAATCGGAACGAAGAATATCGTCAATAGCGCAAGCGTTGGATGGACTTGATACATTAAGAAGAATGAACCTATTAAGGTCATAATTGCAATAAAAAATTCTTCTGGCCCATGGTGCGCTAATTCGCTAATATCGAATAAATCACTCGACAAGCGGCTCATCAATTCCCCAATTTTCATATTATCAAAGAACGAGAAGGATTGTTTTTGAACCTTCGCGAACAACTCACGGCGCATATCCGTTTCAATATTAATCCCTAAAATATGCCCCATGTACACGACAATAAAGTTCAAAGTTGTCGAGAAGGCATACAGCGCAAGTAATCCAGCTCCCACGAGTAGAATTTGTTGTAAATTTTGAGACGGTACAATCTTATCGATAACACTTCTCACCATTACTGGAAAGGCAAGCTCGAGAATGGCCACAATCACCGCACAGGTAAAATCGAGTAAGAATAACTTCTTATATGGTTTGTAATAATGAATAAAATCTTTAATCACGTTTGCTCTCCTTTCGCATAATGTAATGTACTCCAATCTTTTGTCTTATAGACGATATGTCCATAAAGAACCGTTAATGCATTTGACAATAACATCGCAATCCATACACCGGTTGCCCCGAGTGCTGTAAAGGCTCCGAGCACCCAAATAATCGGCAGGCGCAAGACCCATAGTCGTCCAACTGACATATTCATAGAGTATTTCGTCACGCCACATCCTTGGAAGAATCCGTTGTACGCTGAAAATAAGCCCATGAAGAAAATAATAAAGGCGGTATAGTTTAAATACTCAACGGCATTCGCCCAAAGAACGGCATCGCTTCTGTCTTTAATAAAGATTCCAAGAATAGGAGATTGGAAGAAGAAGACAACCACACAGCCGACTGTTGAAATCATCAGCACCCATAGTAATGCTCGTCTAAAGATGGCATGCGCACGGTCATAAAGCCCTGCCCCCATATTTTGTCCGATAATGGCTGTTAGCGCCGCCCCGATTCCCATCTGTGGTTGCGTCAGTAAATCCGAGATGCGGTTTACCATCGAGTACGCAGCCAGTACTGACGTTCCATAAGACTGAATGAGTCCATTTAAAACTGTGAATCCTAATGCCGCTCCTCCATACCCAAATGCAGATGGCCATGCGACTTTAAGAATCTCTTTCATCACTTCTTTATCCACTTTGACGTGTTTCAAATAGATTTGAATTTCCGATTCCTTACGAACCGCACGAATGGCAAGCACTAGTAACAACGCTTTAGCAATGATCGTTGCCCATCCTGCTCCTTCAATCCCCCAGTTTAACCCGGTGAGTCCAACAAAAGGAATGGTTGCAAAAATGAAAATAGGATCTAGAATTACATTTGAAATTGAAGAAGCCGCACTAATCATTGTAATCGTGCGTGTTCTTCCTTGTGCATTTAGCAAGGACTGATAGCCAAAGTAGCAAAAATCAAAGAATAGTCCAATGAAGTTAATTTTCAAATACGATACAGATTTTGCTAAAAAAGTGCCCTCTGCCCCCATCCATTCCACGAATAGAGGTGCTAAGAAATATCCAATCACCGATAATATGAATCCAAAGAAATACGTTAAAATCATCGCATTTCCCGCATAACGTTTGGCATCTCTGAACTTTCCTGCTCCAAAATATTGAGCAATGAGTGCAGTTGCTCCAACGCTTATCCCCATTCCAAGAGAAATAAATAAAAAATTCAACGGCCAAATAAACGCTGTTGCCGCAAAATCTTCTGCTGACAGTTGCGCCACATATAATCCATCCGTCAAATTGTATAAAGTCCGAATTAGATTGTTTATCATTAGCGGAGTCGCAATCGTTAAAATTACACGATTAATATGCCCCGTCGTTATAAAATTTTGTTTTTCCAAAATAATCACCTGTTCTAGTATACATGATATCCTCACCTCTGTGAACACATACCACGAACAATTCAACTTTTCTGTACTTTTAAAGAGCGAAGGAGGTTCGCTTTGTGGAACATGGGATTTCTTCATAATAGCTGTAATAGGGCACCGGTTCGAGCCGAAGTCTCTCACCTCTAAAACTCAAAGCGGGAGTAAGGAACCCTTCCTAACTCCCGCTAATTCGCTTTTAGTGCCAGCCCCTATTACTACTATTATAGAATCCCATGTCCCCTCCCGAGCCTCTTTGCATTCTTATAAGGTAGAAAAAGTGTGCTGCTCTGTCTTTCTTCACCAGATTGGATAAATAAACAACTTCCTATTATTTTGCAAAACAAAATTTCACAGCACGTGACTTTAAGAAGCACCTCATTCTGTCATTAGCCCGTACGAAACACCTACAATGTCGTTTCC
>NZ_CALHIF010000009.1 GCF_938030755.1 uncultured Granulicatella sp.
TCTTGCAAAAGAATTGAACTTACCAAGTGATGTTGTTGTTACAGCGCAACGTGCAGCTTCTATTTACAAATTCGACTTAGTAACAAACATGGTTGGTGAATTCCCTGAATTACAAGGAATCATGGGTGAAATTTATGCACTGAAACAAGGTGAAACTCCTGAAGTAGCTCAAGCAATCCGTGAACACTATATGCCAACAAGTGCAGACGGTGATCTTCCAACTTCTGTACCCGGCGCTTTACTTGCGGTTGCCGATAAATTAGATACTTTCTTAAGCTTTACAGCTGCTGGAATGATTCCAACAGGATCAAATGACCCATATGCACTTCGTCGTCAAGTTATGGGGCTAGTACAAATTCTTGCAGCATTTGATTGGAACATTGAAATTGAAGACTTTACAAAACTATTGTTAGGTCTTGATTACGCTGAGTTCCTATCAGGTAAAGAAGATGAAGTTGAAACGTTTATCTTAAGTTTTATTCGTGAACGTGTAGCACAACGGATTGCAACAATTACAAAACGTCATGACATTATCGATGCGGTTGTAAATAGTAATACTTCATCAGTTCCTGAACAATTAAAAGCTGCAAGAGTTCTTTCAGCTGTTTCTGAATCTGAAGAATTTAAAGGAATTACAGAGGCTTTAAATCGTGTTATCAATATCAGTGCAAAGGCCTTAGATGATACGAGTGGCGAAATTTCAGAAGAACTTCTTGAAACAGAAAGTGAACGTAACTTAGTGAAAGCTATTCAAGAATTGAATACAAAAGTAGGTTTATTAACGCCTGAAGAATTGTATAGTCATTTAGAAGCAATGGCACCAAAAATCAATGATTTCTTCAATGAAAATATGGTCATGGTGGACGATGAAGCAACACGTCGTAACCGTCTAAGATTCTTAGGTTTGTTATCTGAAATCATTTTAGATTTAGCAGATTTCACATCATTAATCGTTAAATAAGAACCCTCACACAGAAAGGAGAGTGAATAAAATGGCAGTATTTTATGATCGTGCCACGGTTCAAGTCAAAGCCGGAAAAGGTGGAGACGGAATGGTTGCGTTTCGTCGTGAAAAATACGTACCAGACGGAGGTCCGGCTGGTGGAGACGGCGGTAAAGGCGGAAGTGTTATTTTTAAAGTCGATTCAGGACTCAGAACCTTACTAGATTTCCGTCATAAACGTCATTTCAAAGCAAAACCTGGTGAAAACGGCATGAGTAAGAGTATGTATGGCCGTGGAGCAGAAGACTTAATCGTTAAAGTTCCACCAGGAACAATCGTTAGAAATGCTGAAACGAAAGCGTTGATTGCAGACTTAGTAGAAGATGGACAAGAAGTAGTAGTTGCAAAAGGAGGCCGTGGTGGTCGAGGGAATATCCGTTTTGCAACGCATAAAAATCCTGCTCCAGATATCGCTGAGAACGGTGAACCAGGGGAAGAATTTGAACTCGATTTAGAATTAAAAGTACTTGCTGATGTTGGATTAGTAGGATTTCCATCAGTAGGAAAATCAACTTTACTATCCGTGATTTCAAGTGCAAAGCCAAAAATTGCAGACTATCACTTTACAACTTTGAATCCTCAATTAGGTATGGCGCAGTCTCCAAATGGCGAACAATTCGTTGTTGCAGACTTACCAGGTTTAATTGAAGGAGCTCATACAGGTGTGGGGCTTGGTATTCATTTCTTAAAACATATCGAACGTACAAAAGTATTACTTCATGTGATTGATATGGCCGCAATGGAAGGCCGTGATCCTTTTGAAGATTACAAGATTATTCAAGAAGAACTTGGAAGTTATCACCTACGCTTATTGGAACGTCCAATGCTGATTGTGGCCAACAAGATGGATCAACCTCAAGCGGAAGAAAACTTAGAGAAGTTCAAGACAGACTTAGCAGATAGCTTAGCTGAAGGCGAAGAAATGCCAGAGATTTTTCCGATTTCTGCCTATCGTCGCGAAGGACTTCAAGCATTGCTTGCTAGAACTGCTGAAGTGTTAGAAGAAACTGAATTTTTCCCATTAAACGAAGAAGTAGTGGAAACACATATCGTTTATGGATTAGAAGAAGAGGAAGCACCGTTTAAAGTAACTAGAGATCCTGATGGAACTTGGGTATTGTATGGTGACAAGATTGAAAAACTATTCAAAATGACAAATATGGAACACGATGAGTCTGTAATGAGATTCTCACGTCAATTACGTGGAATGGGTGTAGATAGCACTTTACGTGAAAAAGGCGCTGAAAATGGCGACTTAGTACGTATTCTAAACTTCTCATTCGAGTTCGTTGATTAAGGAGTTTTGAATATGATTGATAGAAGTGAGATGGAAAAACGTTTTTACGTATCTTCCTTTGACGGCCTAAGAGCGATAGGAATTCTTAGTATTATTATTTACCACTTGTATTCTTATCGCTTACCGGGTGGATTTTTGGGATTAGACATCTTCCTCATTTTAGCGGGATACTTTATGACAAACCGCTTAATGACAAGTTTAATGAATGATGGCAAGATTCCTCTGAAACAATTTTTACTAAAACGATTAGCACGTATTGCACTTCCTTTAATTGCAATGCTTGTTCTAGTGTTCATTTATATTACATTGTTTCAAAATGAGATGTTGGTGAACTTAAGAGGATCATTTACTTCCAGTTTAGTGTTTTTAAATAACTGGTGGCAGATTCTTAGAGCTCAAACGTTTATTCCAAACTTATTAACGGAAAATCCATTTGAACACTTATGGTATATCTCATTGGCCTTTCAGTTTTACTTATTGTGGCCGATTGTGTTTGCATTCTTAAGTTTATTCGTTAAGAAGCATAATACATTGTTTGTGGCAATCGTCGTTTTAGCGACAGCTTCATTTGGATTAATGCTTTTTAGTTATAAAGGAGCAGAATCATTAACGTATGTCACGATGAGTACTTGGACTCGATTATTTTCTATGCTCATTGGGTCATGTACAGCATTATTGTATCCTTTAGATCGTTTCCAAAAGGAACATAAATCTAAGTTGCCGTATGAGCAATATTTACGCTTAATCCCGATTGTGTTAATGTTCATTTTATTATTTACACTCGGACGAAATGAAGATATTACTTATCGTGGTGGAATGTTGCTTTTTGATTTAACAGTTGCAGCTGTTATTTTGGTGAGTTTACATCCAAAGGTAGGAACAGGGATTTTATTCCGTTTCAAACCATTAACAGTGATTGGTCGTAGAAGTTTGTCGTATTATTTATGGTTTTTACCGATTATTGTCTTATATCAAGCAAAAATGGGCATTATTGGTTCAAGCAGTTTAATTCACGGCATCATCCAATTAGTACTGATTCTCTTCTTTGGAGAAGTTTGGTATCAAGTGTTTGAGAAGAGACGTTATCATCAAATGGTCCGTAAAATGATGGGGCTGTTGAATGAAAAAATAGCTTATGGGAAACAAATTTTATTTGGAATCTGTGCAGTGCCACTCATTATTTTAGCAGTTGGGTTAGTGCAGTCTACAAGTAAACTGTCTGAACAAGAAGCTACTCTTATTGAATTAATTCATACAAACCAAACAATCGTCGATAACACTCAACAAACGGATAAAAAATTATTGAAGACCATTAATAATGTGGTTGGTTTAACGCGTGAAGAAACCGTCTTTAGCAGTAATAGTTCGATTACTTTTATTGGAGACCAATCCCTTCTTGCAATTGCCAATGAACTCACGACTATTTATCCTAATGCTGTGATGCATGCGACAACGATTGCTCAAGTAACGGACTTATCTTCAACGATTAACGAATTAAAATCGAAGAATCAATTAAATGACATCGTTGTTTTAATGTTTGGTGCTAATAGTGCCTTTACAAAAGGACAATTGGAAAGTGAATTGAAACGAATTGGTATGGAAAAACAAATCTTCCTTGTTACGACAACAACGTCTAAAACATGGAGAGATGATGTGAATAATGTGTACGCTTCTGTAAGTGAGAAGTATTCGAATGTCCATCTTCTTGACTGGAATGAGTATTCCAAAGACCAAGATTGGTTCTATTCACATAAATCGTATGTAACGGAAGTAGGGGCTCATGAAGAAGCGCTCTTCTTTGCGAAAAAAATTTATGAAACATTGAGAGGAAATTAAAATGGAATTGCAATTTTTAGGAACAGGTGCTGGCGTACCTTCTAAAATGAGAAACGTCACTTCAATTGCATTAAAGCTTCTCGATGAGATTAATGAAGTGTGGTTATTCGATTGCGGAGAAGCTACACAGCAACAGATTTTAAATACAAATATTCGTCCAGGGAAAATCAAGAAAATTTTCATTACACATATGCATGGAGATCATATCTTTGGTTTACCGGGATTACTCACTAGTCGTTCTTTCCAAGGAGG
Organism: uncultured Granulicatella sp.; assembly: GCF_938030755.1. Taxonomy (GTDB): domain Bacteria; phylum Bacillota; class Bacilli; order Lactobacillales; family Aerococcaceae; genus Granulicatella. Next base: position 4,389 of record NZ_CALHIF010000009.1, read on the forward strand.
AGAAGATGATTTAATCCTCTATGGTCCTAAAGGGATTAAAAACTTTATTGATACGACGATTCAAGCTTCATGTTCAAAATTGGGATATCCTTTAAAAGTTGTTGAATATGAAAAGGAAGGTCTTCTTTTTGAGGATAAGCATTTTAAAGTAGAAATGAAGCGGCTCGAACATGGAATTCCTTCTTATGGATTCCGTGTCACTGAAAAAGATCAACCGGGCGAACTGCAAGCAGACCGTCTAAAAGAGTTAGGAATTCCTTTTGGTCCACTCTATGGCAAGTTGAAAAAAGGGGAGACGATTACTCTAGAAGATGGAACAATCGTGAATGGACAAGATTATATTTCACCAGATATTAAAGGTCGTGTTGTAACTATTTGCGGGGATACTCGTAAATGTGAAGCAAGTGAAATCTTAGCTTATCGTTCGGATGTACTGGTCCATGAGGCAACGTATGAAGGAGATAAAGGCCAACAAGCCTATCGTCATTTCCATTCAACAAGTCTTCAAGCAGCTGAAGTAGCTAAAAACGCTGAAGTAAAACGACTTTTGTTAACACATATTAGTGCTCGCTATATTGGGAAACAATCCCAAGAGTTAGAAGACGAAGCAAAAACAATCTTTGAAAATGTTCAAGTTGTCAAAGACTTCGACATTGTGACCGTTGAAAGGATTAAACATCATGAAGGACGCTAAATGGTTTACAAATCAAGTGGCTCTTGTCACTGGAGCAAGTGGTGGGTTAGGTGCACAAATCGCAATTGAATTAGCTAAAAGAGACGTGCAACTCATCCTTGTAGCTCGTAATATGGCTAAACTAGAGCAGGTAGCCACAGAATGCAAATCGTTCACTTCTAAACCTGTCGATATCTATTCGTGTGATTTAACCGATGATGCGTCCATTAATCAATTACTAGGAAATCTGGATACATCATACAAAATTACGATGGTCATCAACAATGCTGGTTTAGGTTACTTTAAATTAGCCAAAGACTTAAGTGAATCTGAAATTAGTGAAATGCTTCAGTTAAACTTAAATACATTAATTAAAATCACTCAGCATTTTGTTCCTCGTTTTATAGAAGCTAAGAGCGGAGTATTTGTGAATATTGCTTCTCAAGCTGGAAAATCAGCGACGGCTAAATCTTCCGTTTACTCAGCAACTAAATTTGGAGTGTTAGGGTATTCGAATGCACTACGTTTAGAATTAAAACCTTATGGCGTCCATGTAATGACTGTGAATCCTGGTCCGATTGCGACAGATTTCTTCGATAAAGCGGAACCAACTGGAAAATACTTAGAGCAATTAGGCGCCGTAGTACTAGATCCAGTGAAGGTAGCAGGAGAAGTTGTTAAAGGAATTGAAAAAGAAAAACGTGAAGTAAATTTGCCAAAAACAATGAACTTTGCGAGTAAATTAAATGTTTTGTTCCCAAAAATAGGAGACAAACTATTAGGGAGTATTTTCAATAAAAAGTAGAGGAGGTGTACGATGAGTTTTGCAAATTATGCATGGAAGTTAAAAGAGAATGTGGATGAAGAACTCGTAACATCTCTTGCAAGTGAAAGTGGCATGTCTGAGAATCTCGTTCGCTTATGCGTGGAACGTGGGATTCAAACAGTAGAAGAGCTGCAAGAGTTTCTTTCGCCAACACCACATCTAATTCATGACCCATTCCTTTTACACGATATGGATAAAGCGGTAGGACGTATTCAAGAAGCTATTGAAAACGGTGAATTGATTCATATTTACGGCGACTACGATGCAGATGGGATTACAAGTACAACGATTCTCTACGAAACACTCGAAATGCTAGGAGCTCAAGTATCGTACTATTTACCAAATCGCTTTACAGATGGTTATGGTCCAAATATTCCAGCGTTCGAGCGCGTGATTCAAGAAGGCCATACGCTCATTATTACGGTAGACTGTGGAATTGCAGCGCATGAACCAATTCGTTATGCGATGGAAAATGGTTGTGATGTGATTTTAACGGACCACCATGAAATTCCAAGTGAAATTCCAGAAGCTTATGCAGTTGTCCATCCACGTCATCCAGAGGCTAATTATCCATGCAAAGATTTATCGGGTGCTGGTGTGGCTTTTAAGCTTGCTCACGCGCTTCTAGGAGAGTTTCCAGAAGAAATGGTAGAATTAGCAGCAATTGGAACAATTGCTGACTTAGTCAGTCTTACAGACGAAAATAGAACGATTGCTAAACTAGGAATCAATCAAATGAAACAAACGCAACGTATTGGGCTTGTGACATTGATTGAGAAGTTATCCGTTAAAGTTGATAAATTAGATGAAAAAACGATTGGTTTCCAAATCGGACCGCGTTTAAATGCGCTAGGTCGCCTTGGAGATGCTACACCAGGCGTTCAGTTGTTGACAACGTTTGATGATGAAGAAGCTCAGAGTATTGTTGATTTCATGCAATCGGAAAACGAAAGGCGTCAGGCAATCGTCAATCAAATTGTCGAAGAGGCCTCTCTACTTATTCAAGAACAAATGAATCAACCTATACTTGTGTTAGCTCAACAAGATTGGCACGAAGGTGTTCTTGGAATTGTAGCGAGTCGAATCGTCGAACAGACTGGTAAACCAACCATTGTGTTAGGAATTAGTGAAGACGGACTAACTGCAAAAGGGAGCGGTCGTTCATTTGGTGAGTTTAATCTTTATGATGCGTTAACCAGTGTGAAAGATCATCTTTTAAAATTCGGTGGACATCATATGGCGGCAGGATTGACAGTTGAAACGATTATGCTTCCAACGATTATTGACGGGCTAGAACAATATGCTAAAGACTATCAAGATTTATTGGATGCGAAGGCTACGTTAACGATTGATGAAGTTCTTCCACTAAAAGACATTACGGTTGATTGGATTGAATCATTAGCCAGCTTAAAACCATTTGGAACGGATAATCCAGAGCCTATTGTTTCATTAGAAGGAATCCAAGTGGCGTCTACTCAATTGCTAGGAGCGGATAAAAAACATTTGAAGCTTCATTTGAAAGAAGATAATTCTAAAAACACGCTACAAGCAATGGCCTTTAGTAAAGGGGAATGGGCATCTTCACTTCAACCAGATACCAAGATTAGCATTGCTGGTACTTTAGAGATAAATGAATGGCAAAATAATCGTCTTCCTCAATTAATGGTGAAAGATATCGCTGTGAAAGGTAGAATCGTTATTGACTGGCGGACTTCGAAGATTACTAAAGATCATCTTGATGTTGAAAATGCCCTTTATTTAGCTTCAAATGAAGTGTATTTAAAAGAACTACAAACAAGAATTCCAAGTAATTCAAGCGTGATGGATTTTTCATCTTTTGTTTCCTCAAATGAGATTCCAACCGCAAATGCGATCGTGTTATTTGATTTACCTGAAAAAGTGGAGGAAGTGGAAACTTTCTTTAAAATGGAATTTCCTCAAAAGCTTTATATCATCGCGTATACGAAGAACTCAGTTGTGACAACAGGAATTCCAGACAAGTCTAAGTTTGGTAGTGTTTATAAATATATTCAATCTCATGGACAACTTCCTTACAATGAAAAATTAGTTTCAGTCGCTAATTTCTTAAAAATTCCAGTTGAACAATTCCGAGTGATATTAAAAGTGTTTTTTGAGTTAGAATTTGTTAAAATAGAAAACGGACATTTGTTTATTCATACAAGTCCTAAAACGAATGACTTGGAAGAGTCAGTTTTATTAAAGAAGTTAAAAGAACAATTATTGCTTGAAAAAAAATTCAATTATAGTCAGTTTCAAGAATTGAAAAATTGGATTGAATCGCAATAGGATAAATAAAAGGAGGAGTTCTTGATGAACTTGAAAGAATATATTGCTAGCGTTCCAAATTATCCTAAAGAGGGTATTATTTTTCGTGATATTTCTCCATTAATGGCAAACGGAAAAGCTTACCAATACGCAACCCAACAAATTGTTGACTATGCACGTAAAATTGGTGCTGAAATGATTGTTGGACCAGAAGCACGTGGATTCATCGTTGGATGTCCTGTAGCGTATGAATTAGGAATCGGATTTGCTCCAGCGCGTAAAAAAGGGAAATTACCTCGTGAAACAGTAGCTGTTGAATATGATTTAGAATACGGATCAGCAGAATTACACTTACACAAAGATGCTGTAAAACCTGGTCAAAAAGTACTTATCTGTGATGACTTATTAGCAACAGGTGGAACAATGGCTGCCGCTGCAAAATTAGTTGAAAAACTTGGCGGTGAAGTAGTTGGTTTAGCGTTCTTAGTAGAGTTAACAGACTTAAAAGGTCGCGAAAAAATTAGCGAATACGACATCTTCACATTAATGGAATACACTGAAGACGAAAGATAATGAAAAAAAGAAGACTTCCTTAGCAACTAGGCTATGGAAGTCTATTTTTTATTTTCTTAATTCTTCTAAAAGAGATTTTGCAGTTTCTTGATTTAAGTGAGGAGCTTTACTAAGCAAGTTCATCAGCAGTGGAAGTTCTTCTTCGGTTGCTCCAACTGTTAGCCCTAAGGATTTCGCTTGAAGTCTCATATGTCCTTTTTGAATACCATCTGTTACAAGAGCTCTTACAGCAGCAAGATTTTGAGCTAAACCAATCGAGGCGATAATTCCTGCTAGATCAACAGCACTTGGATGACCGAGTAACTCGTGTGCAAATTGTGCACCTGGATGAATGGCAATTGAACCTCCAACCGTTCCAACAGGAAGTGGAAGAGTGATAGATCCCACTAAGTTCCCTGCCTCATCTTTTGTCCAGTTTGTCAGTGGTTGATATTGGCCGCTTAAACTTGCATAAGCGTGAGCACCAGCTTCGATTGCTCGCCAGTCATTTCCTGTAGCGATGACAACAGAATCAATACCGTTCATTATCCCTTTGTTATGTGTAGTTGCACGGTAAGGGTCCGCTTTTGAAAATTCACTTGCTAAAACGATTCGATCTATCACATCTTCACCTTTAGTAGTTTTCGTATCCAAGATTCTTGGAGAGAGCACGCATTTAGCAGTGACAACGGAGTTTGTTGCAAGGTTTGATAGGATAGCCATAATGCTTTCGCCGCAAGTCATTGCTTCAATTGGAGAGACAAGTGCTTCGAGGATGGTATTCAGCATATTTGCTCCCATTGCTTCCTTTGTATCAACTGATACATAGAAAATGTAGAATCGTTCTTTGTCAGTAGACTTTTCTTCTACCCAGATATCTCGTAAACCACCACCGCGTTTGACGATGGAAGGGTGCGCGTTATCAGAAATCGAAAATAATGATTCTTTCTGTTCCTCAAGTTTGGCTTTTACTTCTTCTAGTGTTAGAGGAGATTTTATAATTGCAATTTCTCCAATCATTTCGCGCTTTTCTTGAATCGTTATGGTTCCGCCAGCTAAGTTGATTAATTTTGAAGCGTAACTCGCTGCAGCAATAACAGAAGGTTCTTCCGTTACCATTGGAACGATATAACTTTTTCCGTTTACGATTAATTCAGGAACAATTCCATAGGGTAGGCCGTATATTTCAATTTGGTTTTCGACCATTTGATTTGCGATGGACTCTGGTAGTACAAGACCTTTTTCGAGTAGTGATTTGGTTTCGTTAGATAAGTTTGGATGATTTAATAAAGCTTCTTTTCTTTCTTCAAGAGATTTTTGATAAAACTTGTAAAAAGGGTTATTTTGCATCGATGTGCTCCTTTCATGCTTTCATTCAGTATAACAAATTTTCAGTGTTTGCGGGTATGATACAGGTAAAATTTTTAAAAATGAGGTACACTAGTAAACGTGAAAGGAGAGATTTTATGGAATTTATTCGTGAAGTGAATGGTCGACGTCTGATTTTAGTGGCGGATGAAGACTATCAAAAGGAAGCAGAAGAGTTGCTTACTTTCGTAGGAGAATATTTTGAGGAGAATTGGGACGAGGTCGATACTTTAATTCCAATTCATTATGGACAAGTGAAAGTCATTCCTAAAGGGGAAGATTTTCAAGTGGTTGTTCAAAATTACGAGCATAAACTATTAGATGAATGGGTAGAAGATTTCTCTTATTTCTTAGATATTATTCGTAAAACGATTCAAACAGGAAAACGTACGAAAACATTAGGCCGTCTGATTCCATTTCGTTTCGATGGACCATTAGTGATTGCAAACCATACGTTTGAAGTGGATGAGTGGTATGCACACCGTTTTGATGATGAAACTTGGTATATTGCTCCAATCGATCAAACGATTGATCCTCAACCGCTAGAAGGAAATCAAGCGTATGAAATCTTTCCAGATTATCCAGAATTATATGAAGTAATGCATTTACCAACCGACTATATTATCTTATTCAAGGGGCATGACATTGTTTCAGTATTGAATACAGATAGCGAAGATGTATGGAACTAGGCAATAACGAAAGGATGTACTATGGTAGAATCAATTTGTCGTATGAATCATGTTGTGAAGGCGTATGAGTGTAATTGGAAAGGAGAGTTATCTCTAAGTCATGTTGTTGGGATTATGATGTTAGCGTCTCGTAAACAAGAGCGTTCTTTAGCACACCCTGATTTAATTTATCAAAAAGGCTTATCTTGGATTGTGATTCAAAACCAATTAACGGTTAATCGTCTTCCTAAATTAGAAGAAGAAATTATTGTAGAAACTGAACCAGTTGGATATAACAAGTTCTTTACGTTCCGTCGTTATACAATTTTGTCTTTAGACGAAGAAGTGCTAGTTGACGCATTAACGACTTTCTCAATGATTAATATTGAAGAGCGAAAACTCATCTCACTCGATGAAGAAGTGCTTAACGAATACCCAATTGAGAATAAAAAGGATAATCGTCGGAATCCAAGAGTTCCAAAAATCGACTTAGAGAAAGCAAATGTTCAAACGTACCGCGTTCGCTTGAATGATATCGATTATAATCACCATGTGAATAATGCGAAGTATTTCGATTGGGTGATGGATAGCCTTGGCATGGACTTTATTAAGACTCATTCTTTAAAATCAGTTCTAGTAAAATATGATAAGGAAATTTTACCTGAAGCTACAGTTAAGAGTTTTTATGAAATACGTGAGAGTGAAAATGGAGTTCAAACGTTCCATCAATTGGAATCCGATGATCAAAAATGTTGTCACTTATCTCTTGAGTGGGAAGTGAAGTAAAATCCTTGTATTTTCATAAGAAATAGGGTACAATATTTTTTGTGTAAAATATGCAGCAGAAATATAGAAGCTCGTCAACAGTCCTAGCCTTTAGGGTAAGGTAGTAACCGCGGCTGCAAAGGTGAACCCTTGTAGTGACTGCACGAATCGAAGATTTCGCGATTATTTTACTCCAAAAAAATAAACAATTATTGGAGGAATGTTCAATGTCACGTTACACTGGACCAAGCTGGAAGTTATCTCGTCGTTTAGGCATTTCACTTTCAGGAACAGGAAAAGAAATCGCTCGTCGTCCATACGCACCAGGTCAACACGGACCAAACAGCCGTAAAAAATTATCTGAGTATGGTCAACAATTACAAGAAAAACAAAAATTACGTCATATGTACGGTATGAACGAACGTCAATTTGCTACTTTATTCAAAAAAGCTGGCAAAATTAAAGAAGGTAAACATGGTGAAAACTTCATGGTTCTTCTTGAACAACGTTTAGATAACGTAGTATACCGTTTAGGTTTAGCAACTACTCGTCGTCAAGCACGTCAATTAGTAAACCACGGTCACATCACTGTGAACGGTAAACGCGTAGATATCCCTTCATTCCAAGTACAAGTTGGCGATGTTGTGGGTGTTCGTGAAAAATCACGTAACTTAACAATCATTAAAGAAGCTTTAGAAGCTTTATATGGTCGTCCAGAGTTCGTTACTTTCGACGAAGATAAATTAGAAGGTTCATTAAACCGTCTACCATTACGTGACGAGTTAACTTCTGAAGTTGACGAATCACTAGTCGTTGAGTACTACAACAAACTTGGCTAATCTTATTAGACAATTTCAGAACTGGAATTCACTATTGTGGATTCCGGTTTTTTTATTTATAATTTTTACGAGAGTAAATAAACGAAAAAGAGTTAAAGGGGTTGAATCATATGATCCACTATGTTGATAATCCAGAAATCACTTTAGTAGATGTATTGCCTATTTATGAAGCAGTAGGATGGACAAATTACACGCAAAATCCAGGAATGCTTGAAGTTGCTTATAAAAATTCGCTTCATGTATTAGCAGCGTTTAATGAGGAAGGAATACTCGTTGGAGTACTGCGTGCAGTTGGAGACGCGGCGTCTATTCTGTTTATTCAAGATATTTTAGTGTACCCTGAATACCAACATCAAGGAATAGGAACAAAATTGTTACAACAGACTCTAGAAAAGTACAAGAATGTGTATCAAATTCAACTAGCAACTGATGATTCAAAGAAAACAGTTTCTTTTTATGAATCTAATGGGTTCACAAGTCTAACATCTCTAAATTGCGTTTCTTTCATGTATATAGGTAACCAGTGAGCAAACTTTACTAACTTTTTATGATTTTATGTTAGAATGAGAGTGTAAATTAAAAGGAAAGAGTGGATACAATGCAATTAACAATTGATAAAAAAGCACAAGCATGGTTCGAAGAAGAAATGGGTGTATCTAAAGAACGTGGTGTTCGTTTCCTGGGTAAAGTATACGGATGCAGTCCAATTCATGAAGGCTTCTCTTTAGCTGTTGAAGTAGATGCTCCAAGTAATCCTTATGTGAGCGTTGAAGAAAATGGTATTACTTACTTTGTTGAAACTGGAGATGAATGGTTTTTCCAAGGACATAATTTAGAAGTAAGCTTTGATGAGAAGTTGAAAGAGCCAAGCTACAATTATACAAAAATTGCCGACTAAGGTTGGTAGTAGAAAGGGAGTCATTAAGTACGTGACTCCCGTTTTTATTGGACATTTTTGTCTATGTAGAGTACAGTTAGGTAGTTATGAAATGAAGAAAGGATTTATGCAATGACAGAACCTGCAGTAAAATATAGATTAATAAAAACTGAAAAACATACAGGCGCTCGTCTTGGAGAAATCATTACACCTCATGGTACTTTCCCAACACCGATGTTTATGCCGGTTGGAACACTAGCCACCGTGAAATCAATGTCTCCAGAAGAATTAGATGAAATGGGCGCTAATATCATTTTGAGTAACACCTATCATTTATGGTTACGTCCTGGTGCGGATATTGTAGATGAGGCTGGAAAACTCCATAACTTCATGAATTGGAAAAAAGCGATTCTTACCGATTCAGGTGGTTTCCAAGTATTTTCTCTAAGCGATATGCGTCGTATTGAAGAAGAGGGGGTTCATTTTAGAAATCATCTCAATGGATCTAAATTGTTCTTATCGCCTGAAATTTCAATTGATGTTCAAAACAAATTAGGCGCGGACATTATTATGAGTTTTGATGAATGTCCAGATTTCCATCATACACATGATTATGTGAAAGACTCGATTGCTCGTACCACTCGTTGGGCAGAGCGTGGATTAAAGGCGCATAAGTCACCAGACACTCAAGCATTATTTGGTATCTTACAAGGTGCAGGCTATAAAGATTTACGTATTGCTCATGCTAAAGACATGATTTCTCTTGATTTTCCAGGATATTCTATTGGAGGATTATCTGTTGGTGAAACAAAGCAAGAGATGAATGAAGTGTTGGATTACTTAACCCCACTGATTCCTTCTAATAAACCTCGTTATTTAATGGGAGTGGGGTCACCTGACTCATTAATTGATGGTGTCATTCGTGGAGTAGATATGTTCGACTGCGTATTACCAACACGTATTGCGCGTAACGGTACATGTATGACTAGTAGCGGACGTCTAGTAGTCAAAAATGCGAAATATCAACGTGATTTCCGTCCATTAGATGAGAAATGTAATTGTTACACATGCCGTAATTATACACGTGCTTATATTCGTCATTTGTTTAAAACAGATGAAACATTCGGATTGCGCTTAACCAGTTATCATAACTTGTACTTCTTATTAAACTTAATGAAACAAGTTCGACAAGCGATTATGGATGATAACTTATTAGAGTTTAGAGAAGCGTTCTTTGAAGAATATGGCTTCAACAAAGAAAATGCTAGAAATTTCTAATTCTTATAGAAAAATCCGGTCATTTTTGTTAAAGTAAGACTATAGATTTAAAGAAATGAGGAAAGATTATGGATCAAACAACATTATTAATTTTATACGTAGTAGTAGCGGGTGGAGCATTCTGGTTCTTTGGACGTAAACAACGTCAAAGAGTTAAAGAGATGCAGGAAAGAATGGATGCCATTAAACCAGGTGATAGCGTTGTTACCATCGGAGGTTTACATGGTGTCATTGAAAATGTGAATAGTGAAGATCAAACAGTTGAATTAAACTGTGAAGGTGTTATTTTAGTATTCGAAAAACGCGCTATTCATCATGTCATCCCTACTGCAGCTCCAACAAATCTTGAAGTTCGTACGGAAGAAGTAGCAACTGAAGAAGAGTAGTCTATGAACAAGGAAAGTTTAAAAGATAGACATAAAACATGGTTCCATTATAAGGTAATGGAATTTAATGAACTTGGATATAAGACCATTTCAAAGGAAGATCTTTCCCATTATTTTGTGGACTATAAATGGAAGAAAAAAATTCCTGAAAATCTTTTTGAACAAATTTTTCAAATCAATCAGCTAAGTATTAATGAGTATTTTGATTTTGAGTCACTAGAGGCACAGACAAACAAAGAAATAACATTAGAAGATATCAATCTTAGTGAATTGTTTTAAAGAGAGAAGCTGGCAAAAATGTCAGCTTCTTTCTTTTATAATTATATGTAAAGGTTTGCAAAATGTTTTAGAAATAGTATTGATATTTTCGGAATTATAGATAGAATAAAAGTATAGGTTAGGACATTAAATTGAAAGGGATATGAAAACAAATGAATATGTTTTCAGTAGAAAAATTTTTCTATGAAAACTATTTACAAACAATGTGAAATAGTGTACGATATAAATGTGATAAAAATAACAAGCACTGGGGGAAATCACAAGTGAGTGAAGAAAAAAACAACCAAGTACAACAAGAAATCAACTTATTAGTTGAGAAAGGATTAAAAGCTCTAGATGAATTTCGCTTGTTAAATCAAGAACAAGTGGACTACATTGTAGCTAAAGCATCAGTAGCTGCGTTAGACCAACACGGCGTATTAGCACAACATGCAATCGAAGAAACAGGGCGTGGGGTTTTCGAAGATAAAGCTACGAAAAACTTATTTGCCTGTGAACATGTGGTGCACAACATGCGCCACACTAAAACAGTTGGCGTTATTTCAGATGATGACGTAACTGGATTAACTTTAATCGCAGAACCAGTGGGGGTTATCTGTGGTATCACACCTACAACTAACCCAACTTCAACTGCAATTTTCAAAGCGTTAATTGCATTAAAAACACGTAACCCAATCGTGTTTGCATTCCATCCATCAGCTCAACAAAGTTCAGCACATGCGGCTCAAATCGTTCGCGATGCAGCAGTTGCAGCAGGAGCTCCTGAAAACTGTGTCCAATGGATCGAACATCCATCAATTGAAGCAACAAACGCTTTAATGAACCACGATGGAATTGCTACTATCCTTGCAACAGGTGGTAATGCAATGGTTAAGGCTGCATACTCTTGCGGAAAACCAGCTCTTGGGGTTGGTGCAGGTAACGTTCCAGCTTATGTTGAAAAATCTGCTAACATTCGTCAAGCGGCTCACGATATCGTAATGAGTAAATCATTCGATAATGGTATGGTGTGTGCTTCTGAACAAGCAGCAATCATTGATAAAGAAATTTACGATGACTTTGTTGAAGAATTAAAGAGCTACCATACTTACTTCGTAAACAAAAAAGAAAAAGCATTATTAGAAGAATTCTGCTTCGGCGTAAAAGCAAACAGCAAAAACTGTGCTGGTGCTAAACTAAATGCAAACATCGTTGGTAAACCAGCTGCATGGATTGCTGAACAAGCAGGTTTCTCAGTTCCAGAAGGAACAAACATTCTTGCTGCAGAATGTAAAGAAGTTGGCGAAAAAGAACCTTTAACTCGCGAAAAACTTTCTCCTGTCATTGCAGTACTTAAATCAGAATCACGTGAAGACGGTGTTGAAAAAGCACGTCAAATGGTTGAATTCCATGGTTTAGGACACTCAGCAGCGATTCATACAGAAGATGCAGAATTAGCTAAAGAATTCGGACGTGTAGTTCGTGCGATTCGTGTTATTTGGAATGCTCCTTCTACTTTCGGTGGTATCGGGGACGTTTATAACGCCTTTATCCCATCATTAACACTCGGTTGCGGTTCTTATGGACGTAACTCAGTTGGGGATAACGTAAGTGTTGTAAATCTATTAAATATCAAAAAAGTAGGGAGACGTAGAAATAACATGCAATGGTTTAAAGTTCCATCAAAAATCTATTTCGAACGCGATTCAATTCAATACTTACAAAAAATGAAAAATGTAAGCCGTGTAATGATCGTTACTGACCAAGCAATGGTTAAATTAGGATTCTTACAACGTGTTATTGAACAATTAGAATTACGTCCAAACAAAGTAATTTATGAAGTATTCTCAGACGTAGAACCAGATCCAGACATCACAACAGTAAACCGTGGTGCTGAAATCATGAAGAGCTTCGAGCCAGATACAATCATCGCTCTTGGTGGTGGTTCTGTAATGGATGCTGCGAAAGTAATGTGGATGTTCTATGAACAACCACAAGTGGACTTCCGTGACTTAGTACAAAAATTCATGGATATCCGTAAACGTGCATTTAAATTCCCAGAATTAGGAGAACGTGCAAAATATGTTGGTATTCCAACTACATCTGGTACAGGTTCTGAAGTTACACCATTCGCGGTAATTTCAGATAAAGCAAACAACCGTAAATATCCATTAGCTGACTACTCACTAACACCAACAATTGCAATTGTTGACCCTGCATTAGTGATGACAGTTCCAGACTTTGTAACAGCTGATACTGGTATGGACGTATTAACTCACGCAATTGAAGCGTACACTTCAACACTTGCAAATGACTATACAGATGGTTTAGCATTGCAAGCAATTAAATTAGTATTTGAAAACTTAGTAAGCAGTGTGAAAAATGCTGATTTCGTATCACGCGAAAAAATGCATAACGCTTCTACAATGGCTGGTATGGCATTTGCCAATGCGTTCTTAGGTATGAGCCACTCAATGGCGCATAAGATTGGTGGATTCTTCCACACAGTTCACGGTCGTACAAATGCGATTCTATTACCATACGTAATTCGTTACAATGGTACTCGTCCTGCTAAAGCAGCTACATGGCCAAAATACAATTACTACCGTGCAGATGAAAAATTCCAAGACATCGCCCGTATGTTAGGATTACCATCTTCAACTCCTGAGGAAGCTGTAGATGCTCTTGCAAAAGCTGTATACGAATTAGGCGAAGCTGTAGGAATCGAAATGAACTTCAAAGCACAAGGGGTTAACCACAAAGAATGGTTAGCTACAATCCATGAGATTGCAATGCTTGCTTATGAAGATCAATGCTCACCTGCAAACCCTCGTTTACCAATGGTAGCTGATATGGAAGAAATTCTTGCGGATGCATACTTTGGATACAAAGAACGTCCAGGTCGTATCAAATAATTGAAATTAAATCTAAAGAGTCTTAGGAGTTTCCTGAGGCTCTTTCTTAGCTCTGTTTTTCAGCCGCAAAATATGCTATACTGAAAGGGAAATGAAAGGAGATGGCTTATGACACCAAATAAGGAAGATTACATTAAAACAATCTATAAATTAGGTGGTAAAGATGAATTTGTAACGAATAAAGCCATCAATCAAATGTTGGACCTTTCAGCAGCTTCCACAACAGAAATGTTAAACAAGCTAGTACATGATGGTACGGTCGAATATATTCGTTATAAAGGTGCAAAATTAACTCAAAAAGGGATTAAAGTTGCAGAACGTTTGATTCGTTCACATAAAATTTGGGAAGTCTTTCTTGTAAATTCTCTTGGATTTAGTGGAGAGTCTGTCCATGATCAAGCAGAAATTCTTGAACATGCTTCAACTGTTGAAATGACAGAGCGATTAGCAGAGTTCTTAGGGAATCCAACGCATTGTCCTCATGGAGAAGAAATACCTCCATATTCAGAATGAAATTGGTATAAAACTGGTCAGTTTTGACCAGTTTTTTTATTTTGGTTCTAGTATTAAAGAAAAATATTTAGTACAATAATAGTACAGTTTAAGTTAGGTGTTTCATTTTTTTAATACAGAGGGGATATTATGACATCAAAGCATCAACAAATCATTCGTTATATTGAATCACTGCCGGTTGGGGAAAAAATTTCGGTACGTTCGATTGCAAAGAATATGGAAATGAGTGAAGGTACTGCTTATCGTGCCATTAAGGAAGCAGAAAATATCGGGATTGTTTCCACGATTGAACGAGTTGGAACGATTCGTATTGAACGTAAAACAAAGGATAATCTAGAAAAACTTTCTTTTGGAGAAATTATTAAAATTATTGAAGGGGAAGTTTTTGGCGGGAACGAAGGATTAGATAAAATTTTAAACCGCTTCGTTATAGGTGCGATGACACTAGACGCTATGACACGTTATATTCAACCAGAATCGCTCGTGATTATTGGGAACCGTGAAGATGCACAATTACTTGCTTTGAATCAAGGAGCCGCCGTTTTAATCACTGGGGGATTCCAAGCAACACCTCAATTAATTCAAAAAGCGGATGAACTTAAAATTCCATTGATGGGAACAACATATGATACATTTACGGTTGCCAGTCTCATCAACCGGGCAATGACCGATCAATTGATTAAGAAAAAAATCATGATTGTTGCAGATATTTATAATGATGTCGAAAATACGAATTACTTGAGAATGGATCAAACCGTTAAAGAATATCGCCAGCTAAGTGAGAAAACAGGAAATTCGCGTTTTCCAGTTGTGAATCACTCTAATCGTTTAGTAGGGGTAGTTTCTGCTAAAGATATATTAGGGAAATCAGATAGTTTAATTATTGAAAGAATTATGACTAAAAATCCTTCTGTATCTAAGTTACATGCGAGTGTGGCAAGTGTTGCGCATTCAATGATATGGAATGGATTAGAGATGCTACCAGTCGTTCAAGATAATATGGAACTGATTGGAATCATCTCAAGACGTGACGTTATGAAAGCTATGCAATTAACACAAAGACAACCTCAAGTAGGGAATACTTTTGAGGATGATGTGAGTGAAAATCTAGAAGTAATAGAAATTAACCCAACAAATGCGAGATTTAGTTTTACGGTCACTCCTCAAATGACCAATAATTTAGGGATGTTATCTTTTGGAGTTCTTTGCGAAGTGGTTTCGGTTGCTTCGAAAGAATTTATTCATCGTAGTCTACGTCGCAATACGGTTATTGAACAATTGGAAATGCATTATTTGAGGATGATTCCAATTGAAAGCAAAATTGCGATTCAAATTCAAACTTTAGATATTGGACGAAAAGTATCTAAAATTGATATTTCTGTGCTACTTGAAAACTCAGTTGTTGCGAAATCGATTATGTCAAATCAATTAATGGAAAGAAACTAGGAATGAATTACAAAGAATTATTAAAAAAAATCATCACGGAGATTGAAAAAGCCAATTCAATCGTGATCTTAAGGCATAGAAAACCAGACCCAGATGCTTTGGGTTCGCAAATAGGACTTAGTAAACTTATAAAAGGGGCTTATCCTGGTAAGTCTGTTTATGTTATTGGAGATATGCCCGAAAACTTGAAGTATATCGGTGATATGGATGAAATCACAAAAGAGGTATTCGACAATTCGCTCATTATCGTTGTGGACTGTTCCACACCTCGACTCATTAATTGTCCGTTTGAAGTGAATGTAGATGAGGCGATTAAGATTGATCACCATCCAAATGTGACTTCTTACGGAAAGATTTGCTATGTGGATACAACAGCCGCAAGTGCTAGTGAAATTATGGCAGAATTTGCCTTCGATGAAACGACTCCATTTCAAATGGATAGGGAGACTGCTAATGTTATCTATGCCGGAATTATCGGAGATACAGGACGATTTTTATATCCGTCAACTACTTCGAAAACTTTTGCGCTTGTATCAAAATTGATACAATACGAAGTAGATTTGGCTGGAATTGCCGATAAGATGATTACGAAACCGCTAAACGTGAATCGAATAACAGGGTATATTTATGAGCATTTAGAAGTATCTCCTGAAGGGATGGCGAGTGTTGTTTTAACTAAAGAAGTACTTCGTCGTTTTAAAGCTAATGATCAGTTAGCCTCTCTTGTAGTTTCAGTTCCTGGAACGGTTGAAGGGATTTTGGCTTGGAGTATGTATGTGGAACAAGAAGATGGTAGCTTTAGAGTCCATTTACGTTCAAAAGGTCCAACAGTTAATCACATTGCGCAAGAGTTCGGCGGCGGTGGACATACGCTTGCATGCGGTATTCCTTCTGTCACAAATACCCAAATTTCCGAAGTGGATACTGAGTTAAAAGCGACAGTAAGAAACTTTAAGAAAAATTGAAATAACACTCAAATAAGAGTATTATAAAGTGTTGTGTTTACAATAAAATTAGTCCAATGATCGGATGAAAGGAATTATAAAGTAATGAATTATACTGAGTATTTTAGAAAGATTGAAGCAGAAATTAAAAAAGCAGATTCTATTGTAATCTTACGCCATGAATCTCCAGACCCAGACGCAATTGGGTCACAAGTAGGGTTAAGAGAAATTATTCGCGCGACTTATCCAGAGAAAACAGTTTATTTACTTGGTGAAATGCCAAGCTCATTAAATTATATTGGAAAAATGGACGAGATCACACAAGAGCAATTTGACGCTTCACTCGTTATCGTATTGGACTGTGCGAATACTCCACGTATTGACTGCCCATTTGAAGTAGATTCATCGAAAGTGATTAAAATTGACCACCATCCAGATAGAGATGTGTATGGTGCTATTTCGTTTGTTGATACTGATTCAAGCAGTACAAGTGAAATGTTGTGTCGTTTTGCTTTTGATGCTGAAAGTACTTGGGTAATGTCAAAAGAAGCAGCTAATGCTCTTTATGCTGGTATTGTTGGAGATACAGGACGTTTCTTATATCCTTCGACGACAACCATTACATTTTCAATGGTTTCTAAATTATTAGAGTACGATGTCGATATTTCAGGAATTGCGTACCAAATGATTACAAATCCTGTTTCAGTTAGTCGTTTAGCAGGATATATTTATCAAAATATGGAAATTTCTAACAATGGGGTTGCAGCAACTGTATTGACTCAGGAACATTTAAAAACTTATGGTATTGAAGAAGACCAAACACACGGGGTAATCTCATTGCCAAGTACAGTAGAGGGCATTCATTGTTGGGGCCTTTTTGTAGAACAACCAGATGGAACTTATAGAGTAAATCTTCGTTCTAAAGGTCCGATTGTGAATACAATTGCTCAAAATCACGGAGGCGGAGGGCACCCGCTAGCTTCTGGAGCTGTAGTAAGTACATTAGATGAAGTACAACAAATTGTCTCTGAATTGAATGATTCTGCTAAACAATTTTTGAATAAATAACAATTTTTTAGTCTTTTAGTATTTTAATTACTAAAAGACTTTTTTGTTTTAAAATTCTTCTTAAATGAATTGACTTATAACGATTTCAAGAATACAATAATATTATGTGTTAAATCACATTTAACCATAAATTATATCAATGCAATTTATTTTGATTAAAATTAAATAGAGACGGAGGTGACTCAATGGACTCAGTAGTATTAGGTGGCCTCGCGATCTTAGCTTTAATAATTGGAATTGTTGCTGGATATGTTGGTTTCAAATCAAATTATGAGAAAAAGTTAATAGCAGCTCGCGAATCGGCTGATATGATTATCAAAGATGCTGAAAAAGATGCGGATCGATTAAAGAAGGAAGTTCTTTTAGAAGCAAAAGAGGAAAATCATAAGTATCGTGCTGAAGTTGAAAATGAGTTAAAAGAAAGACGAAATGAAGTACTTCTTCAAGAAAAGAGAATGATTCAACGTGAAAAGAATTTAGATCGTAAGGATGAAATTTTAGAGAAACGTGAACAATCCATTGAATCAAAGGAAACTAAAATCCAAGAGAAACTTGAAAGAGTGACAGAAAAAGAGCAAGAAGCAGAAGCTCTAGTTGCAAAACAACAAGAAGAATTGGAACGTATTTCTACAATTAGTAAAGAAGAAGCACAAGAAATAATTATGAAAGACATGACCGAACAGTTAAGTAAGGAACGTGCCATCATGATTAAAGAGTCTGAGCAACTTGCAAAAGATGAAGCAGATAAAAATGCTAAGAATATCATTCTTCAAGCGATTCAAAGATCTGCAGCAGATTTAGTTTCTGAAAATACAGTAACAGTTATGACTTTACCAAGTGATGAAATGAAAGGGCGAATTATTGGACGAGAAGGTCGTAATATTCGTACGCTTGAATCATTAACGGGGATTGATGTTATTATTGATGAAACTCCAGAAGCGGTAGTTTTAAGTGGTTTCGATCCAATTCGTCGAGAAATCGCTAAGATGACCTTAGAGAAATTAATTTCTGATGGTCGAATTCATCCCGCTCGTATTGAAGAAATGGTAGAAAAATCTCGTAAAGAGATGGATGAGCGTATTCGTTCGATTGGTGAACAAGCGACATTTGAAGTTGGAATTCACTCATTACATCCAGATTTGATTAAGATTTTAGGTCGTTTATACTTTAGAGCTAGTTACGGACAAAACGTATTGAACCATAGTATCGAAGTTGCTAAGTTAGCTGGTGTGATGGCCGGTGAACTAG
The DNA here is from genome assembly GCF_938030755.1 of uncultured Granulicatella sp. GTDB lineage: Bacteria > Bacillota > Bacilli > Lactobacillales > Aerococcaceae > Granulicatella. The sequence continues at coordinate 23,299 of NZ_CALHIF010000009.1, forward strand.
GGGAAGATGTTAATCTTGCTAAACGAGCAGGTTTACTTCATGACTTAGGAAAAGCACTAGATCATGAAATTGAAGGTTCGCACGTTGAGATTGGTGCTGAAATTGCTCAAAAATATAAAGAAAACAAAGTAGTTGTAAATGCCATTGCTTCACACCATGGAGATGTTGAAGCGACTTCAACGATTGCCGTTCTTGTGGCCGCAGCCGATGCTTTATCAGCAGCTCGCCCAGGAGCAAGACGTGAATCAGTTGAGAATTATATTCGTCGTCTAGAAAGACTTGAGGCGATTGCAACAGAACATGAAGGTGTAGAAAGAAGCTTTGCAATTCAAGCGGGTCGTGAAGTACGTGTAATGGTACAACCAGACAAAATTAGTGATGAGAAGGCAATAATTTTAGCTCATGACATCAAAAATCAAATTGAAGAAGAACTCCAATATCCAGGACATATTAAAGTTACAGTTATTCGTGAGACAAGAGCAGTTGAGTTTGCTAAATAAGTAGTGTACTTTAATTTTAAAGTTTGGCTCTTTGTCAAATAGTATTGATGAAGAAAGTTAGGAAGGAATTAAGCAACTAATTGTTGCTTAATTCCTTTTTGTTATTAAAATAATCCTGTTTCTAAAATGGTAATAATTTCGGTTCTATAATTTTTTCTGACTGCTTTTTTGTTTTTCCAGGAATCAATTGATATCTGTCCTTGATATAAGGTAAAATATATACAAATGATTATGAAAGAAGGACAGCAAATGAGTAGACAAAAACATTTTTTAGTATCAGAAGATGCTGTACCACCGGTTTTTTCTAAAGTCTTGCAAGCAAAGGAATTACTTGCCACTGGACAGGCAAAAGATGTAACTGAAGTGGTGAAAATGGTGGGAATCTCCAGAAGTGTGTACTACAAGTATTATCGTAAAGTACAAGGGTTCTCTTCTGTGAATGCAGGAAGAAAAGCCTCTATAAATATTCATATGAAGAATATTAGAGGGACATTAACGAAAACACTAGATGTATTTGCAAGCCGAAATATGAATATTTTAACGATATTCCAAGGTTTAGCCATCCATAGTGTTGCGGTTGTTCAAATTATGATTGATATTTCTGAAGCAACTGTTAGTGTAGAAGAAGTATTGAAAGAAATCAGCTCATTAGAAAATATTATTTCCGTTGAGCTTCAAAGTATTGAATAATGACAATGAAATTTTTAGATTTTTTAAAATATCATCAGATTAAGGTTCTTATTTTTGATAAGGATGGGACGCTTACAGATACTTCTCCATTATGGTTGGAGCCTACTTTACAAGTCATTGAAGCTTTATTAGAGAGAAACGGAATGCGTTTAAATGAAGAGAAAAAGCGAAATTTATATGATAAGCTGGGAATTACCAGTTCTGAAATAATTGAAAATGGTGTCATTTCATCCGGAAGCGTTCGAGACATGTTAGAAGTGATTGCTCAATTTGGAGAGTTTGATATTGAGGAGAATTACCGGTTTACTGTTCAATTTTTTTATCACTATATTACTTCCAATCCGGATAAAATTATTGCTCTGGGGAATATTAAAAAGACTCTTCAACAGTTAAAAGATTTAGGTTTTACATTAGCTTTAGTAACAAATGATTCAAATCTACCAACTAAAGCGGTATTAGAAGTATTGAAAGTAGAATCTTTATTTGATTTCATCGGAACGACTGATGAGTTTTCTTCTAAACCAGCAATCAACGCATTAGAGGAAATTTCGAATCAATTCCACGTATTATTTCATGAAATGATTTATATTGGAGATTCTTCGATTGATGAAGAGTTTGCGAGTCATACTGCTGGTTTTGTAGCTGTTGTGAATAACGAAGATAATGAGAATCGTTTTAAAACCGCATTATTTAAAGTAAATTCCATTGAGGAGTTAATAAAGGAGAAATGATGGAACTTACTACACATAAAAATTATAAAATAAAACATTTACTAAAAATATTGATTCCTGTGTTAATCTATCAGTTAGCGAATTATTCCGCTCAATTTATCGATGCAGTAATGACGGGACGTTATAATGAAGTTCATTTAGCTGGGGTTTCGATTGGAGGAAGCCTTTACTCACCGTTCTTTACGATGTTGACAGGGATAGTCTCAGGGTTAGTTCCAATCATTGGGCAATATTTAGGTCAAAAGAAAAAAGAGAAAATTATAGAAGTCATGCGTCAATATTTACTTATTGGAGTATTTCTTGCTTTTCTATTATTTCTTTTGGGCTGGGTATTTTTGAAGCCCACACTAGGGATTATGAATTTAGAGATTTCGGTGGAAACTATTGCATTTGAATACTTATCCTGGTTATCTCTTGGTTTAATACCTTTACTACTATTTAGCGTAATGCGATCATTTGTTGATGCTTTGGGGTTAACAAAACTTTCAATGCTATTGATGGTTTTAGTGGTCCCATTGAATGTATTTTTTAATTATTCTTTGATTTATGGTCAATTTGGTTTTCCAGAAATGGGAGGGCCAGGAGCGGGGCTTGGGACGGCTTTGGCGTATTGGGGGCTATTATTCATTGCTTATTTTGTTTTTAAATGGCACTCAGAATTAAAAAAATATCCCATTTTTAAGTTGGAAGGTATACGAGTCTCTTTATGGAAAGAACCTTTTAAAATCGGATTTCCCATTGGATTGTCGATTTTTGCGGAAGTTGCAATATTTTGTCTTGTTGGGCTATTAATGGCTGGGTTTGGGACTACGGTTATTGCAGCTCACCAAGCTGCAATGAACTTTGCTACTTTGATTTATGCTTTTCCTATTAGTATTTCTACCGCTTTAACGATTATTGTATCCTTTGAAGTTGGTCAGAAGAATATCTTATCAGCGATTCAATATAGTAAGATTGGGATTTTGACATCTCTTATCATCGCAGTTGTGACACTTTTATGTCTAGCGATCAATTTGAATACCATTGCAAGTTTTTATGGAAGTGAAGAGGAGTTTATTAAATTAACCATTCAATTTTTAGCCTATAGTTTACTTTTTCAACTATTTGATGCTATCGCTGCTCCTATACAAGGAATCCTAAGGGGATTTAAGGATGTCCAAATGCCATTTATCTTGTGTTTAATTGGATATTGGATTATTGGACTACCCATTGGTTTCCTTTTACATTATGGTTTTAATTTCGGTCCATTTTCATATTGGATAGGATTAATTTTGGGCTTAATGTCCAATTGCTCGTTTTTAGTCTTTCGTCTAAAAAGAGCTGTTATTAAAAATAAAATTAATAGAGGTGGAAATGATGTATCAAACACAAAATGATGATTTTAATCTTGGAGAAACTTCTCCTTCAAAAGAGAATGTAAAATTTGAATATAAGAAAGATATTTTATCTATTGCAAGAAGACTTTTAATCTATTTTGTAATCTTTTTCTTTTTTAGTCTTTTAGGAAGATCCGTATTAAGACAAATGCAATTAGATTCAAAATATTATTATTTACTCATGGATTCTAGTTTTGTTTATACCATTACGGCTGTATTTTTATACATTGGCGCGTTTATCGGTCTAATTGCTTGGGTCGTTAAAACTAAATTCCCATTTAAACGTATTTTTGAACATGTTGCTCCTAAGAAAATGACTGTTGGAACTTTCTTCTTAATGTCTGGTTCCATTTTTGGGATTCGTTTCGTTTCTAAGTTCATTTTAATGGGGATTGATAAATTATTAACACAAATGGGGATTCCTGTTTCGCTTTTAGGAGATGCTTCTCCAGAAATTACGAGTAGTATCGTATTTGTACTTTATATAGGCCTTGTTGCTCCATTCGTTGAAGAAGTTATTTTTAGAGGATTTATTGGATACCGTATGGAACGCTACGGGAAAATATTTGCGATTGGTTTCTCTGCAATGATTTTCTCTTTATTTCACGCAAATTTATCACAAGAAATCTTTACGTTTTTCTTGGGAATTCTGTTAGCCTATATTGCTTTTGAGTATGGATTCCAATGGGCTGTAGCGTTTCATATGATTAATAACTTTATTTTTGCAATTATTGTGGATATTTACATTTCTTCATCTATTGTGATAGACGAATATCCACTTCACTCAATTTTAGAATTTCTAGGATTCATTTTATTAATTTATATTTTATTTACGAAACTTCCAGAGATTAAAGCTTATATTAGTGAAAATCATGCCTTTAAAGGAATTGGGTTCATCACGTTTACTAAATGGCAAATCGTTTTATATATTCTAGTGATATTGTATTATTCAGTTGGAATTTACTTTATCCCACGTGGTTTCTAGGAGGGCTTACAATGAATACAATCTATCTAGAAGATACAGTATTTACTACTTTAAAAGAACACCCAGAAGTAAAGGATTTGTTAGTGGAGATTGGGTTTACCCCCTTAAATCAACCACAAATGGTACAAACAGTGGGAAGAATAACGAGTTTAAAAAAGGGATCAAAAATCGCCAAAATTCCACTCACTACCATTGTAGAAACTCTTGAAGCGAATGGGTATATCGTTAAAGAAAGCAGGGATTAGATGGCTAAAGAAGATTACATTATGGAAGAACGTCAAGAAATTCTGAAAAATCTAATGCTAAGACTTCACGCGGGTGAAGATAAAGAAGTTATTCAAGAAGAGTTTAATGAAGTGTTTGACGAGATTTCTCCCTATGAGATTCAATTGATGGAAAGAAACTTAATGAGTGAAGGTATAACTTTTGCTGAAATCATGAGTTTATGTAATGTTCACGCAAATTTGATGGGTTCTAAAGTGAATACTCAGACAACACTAGCTGACTTTGAACAACCAGGACATCCAGTTCATGTGATGAAAATGGAAAATTTGGCCATTAGAGGGGCTTTAGATAGAGTAGAGCGTCTCTTAGTCAACTTTCTTGAAACGAAAGATTCTACCATCGAAAAAGGATTAAGAAGACAAATTTCATTGCTGGATCAGTTTGAAAATCATTATCAACGGAAAGAGTATGCGATGTTTCCTATAATGGAAAAAAAGGGAATTACAGCACCTCCAAAAGTGATGTGGGGAGTTCACGACCAAATAAGAGATTTGTATAGTGAATTTAAGAAATCTTTGAACAATGGTAAAGATTCCACTTTGGAAGACTTCCAACTTGCTCGTGACGAGATGTTAGAGATGATTCAAAAAGAAGAAAATATTTTAATCCCAATGGTGGAACAAGTATTTCATGTAGATGATTGGGAGGCAATAGCGTCTCAATCACCTGATTATGGCTACTGTATCGTTAAACCTGAAAAAGAATGGGCTGTTAAGAAATCATTTTCTCCAGTAAAAGAAGAAACACAAGTTGAATCAGAAGGAGATATTCCTTTATCTACCGGTTCGCTTTCGTTAAAAGAATTGAATTTAATTTTAAATTTATTACCGATGGAATTATCTTTTGTAGACGCTCAAAATATTGTTAAGTACTACAATGAAGGAAATGGTGAAGAAAAAATCTTCAAGAGGACCCCAAGTGCAATTGGCAGAGATGTCATTTTATGCCATCCACCTCGTGTCCATGAAACGGTCCAAAAGATTTTTGAACAATTAAAATCGAAACAGAAAGAAAAAGAAGAAATGTGGTTTAAAACAGAAGACAAAATGGTTCATGTGACTTATCATGCTGTTTGGGATGAAGAAGGCATGTATATGGGTTGTCTCGAATATGTTCAAGATATAAAACCGCTTGTTAACCACTTTGAAGAAGCAGATAAAAAGCGAACACTTTCGTAATTAAAATTGATGTGTTACAATCTTTCTGAAAATGAATTTATACCTAAACGTTATACTTTAAAGGAGTTACAATTTTATGTACACGCAGATGATTCTAGGCGCAATTGCAGGGCTCAGTTTATTCTTATACGGGATGCAATTGATGGGCGATGGATTGCAAAAAGTTGCAGGTGAAGGATTAAAGGGAATCATTCGTAGATTAACAAAGAATCGTTTGATGTCCGTTTTAGTAGGGATGTTTGTAACTACTATTATTCAGAGCTCTTCAGCGACGACAGTAATGGTTGTTGGTTTCGTAAATGCTGGTCTTATGACATTGGCTCAAGCGGTTGGAGTTGTCTTTGGAGCAAATATTGGGACGACTATTACAGGACAAATGGTTTCTTTTAACTTGTCACAATGGGCACCGATTGTCATAGCTGCTGGTTTAGTAGCTAATATGCTCACGAAAAATCCAAAAGTAAAAGAAGCGAGTGAAATATTTATTGGCTTCGGGATTCTATTTATCGGGATGAGTACATTAAGTAACTCACTAGAACCTTTAAAAGAATTACCTGAATTTACGAACTGGATTCTGCAATATGGTAGTAATCCTTTTATTGGAGTAGGAATCGGTCTGTTAATGACACTAGTATTGCAAAGTTCATCGGCAACCATTGGGGTATTAATTGCTCTTGCCAGTCAGGGTGTTCTTCCGATTACAACCGCTGTGTTTATCATTTTCGGTGATAATATCGGAACATGTACAACAGCATTAATTAGTAGTTTAGGAACTTCTCGCCGTGGGAAACAAGTAGCGTTATTCCATTTAATGATTAATATTATTGGTACCATTTACTTTATGCTTTTCCTTCGTGGGATTCTTGTGAATGTCGTTGAGAGCATAGACCCAGGTAACGTGGCTCGACAAATTGCCAATGCGCATACGATGTTCAATATCGTTAACGTGATTGTCTTATTCCCATTCACAAATCTTTTAGTAAAATTAATCCAAGTGATTATTCCAGACAGCGAAGATGAAGAAGAGAGCATTACGCGTTATCTAGATAAACGTATTTTGGTTACTCCTTCAATCGCCTTAGAAAATACCATGTATGAATTCGCGGCAATGGCCCAAGAAACGATTCAAGCTCTTGATAACGCAGTAGGCGCAGCCCGTAATAGAGATAAAAAGCTTGTAAAAAAAGCGCTTGAGAACGAGAAGAATATTAACGCTTATGAAAAAGCTATTGTGAAGTATTTAGTGGAAATCTCTCAACAAAAGGTTTCTGCTAAAGACCAGCAAACTATCGATGAATTATTTAGTACTGCAAATGATATTGAACGTATCGGAGATCATGCAGAAAATATTGCGGATTTTGCAAAATCTATTATCGAACGAGAAATCTTCCTTGATGAAGATACAGTTAAAGAATTAGACGGAATCTATGAACTTATTAAAAGAGGTTTTGCATTATCCATTGATGCATTATCTACTGGAGATCAAGTGAAAGTCCAACAAGCAATACAAATTGAACGTGACGTTGATAAGTTAAAAATTGAAGTACGTGACAAGTATATGAAACGTATGAATAAAGGAATTGCTTCAGCGGAATCTGGAATCTTCGTTATGGATCTACTCAGTAACTTAGAACGAGTGAGTGACCATTTCAGAAACATTGCTGAAACTGTGGAACGTTTAAAACGCCCGGTTATTGTAACTGAATAATAATGTTAATCCGTAGGCAATATTGTCTACGGATTTTTCTATAAAAAGTTAAATATACCGTATACGGTATATTCCTTATACGGTATAATAAGTTTAGGAGGGATGTTTATGGGAGAAACATTTGAGATTAGAGAATCAGGATATGAGGATATTAAAGAACTTCCTTATGATGAATTGGTAAAAACATTAGCGATACTAACCATCGTTGGAGAAGAAGGTCTTACTCCAGCCGTCTGGGAAAAATGGGGAGCAGGAAAGGGTAAACGGGAGTATTTACTCTTTGAAGTTTCAAGAAGCTATAAGGAAGGTGTACTAAATGGGCCAATACCAGAAAAATTTATACACTATGTTAAGTACTACGTATCCTAATTTTGTATCTGATTTTAATAAAGAGTATTCAAAGCAAAAGATCGCTTTGCAACTTGTTGAATTACGCTTAGAAACGGGTCTTTCTCAAAGCCGCTATGCCAAAGAGAATCAGTTCTTACAAAATAAAATTTCTGAATTCGAAAAGGGGAAAAGCAATCTAAGATTATCAACTATTATCGAGATGGCCGCGAAGAATGGGTATAGGGTTGAATTAAAATTTACAAAATAAGGAAGAGAGGTAGCCTACAGAAGGCTACCTCATATTTCTTTCTTAGTTAGTACAAAGGTTTAAAAAAAAGTGAGAGTATGATAGAATGAATAGAATTCATAAACAAAGGAGAATGAAATGTTAAAAGTACAAAATGTAAGTCTATTATTTTCAGACCGTAAATTATTTGACGATGTAAACATCACTTTTACACCAGGGAACTGTTATGGAGTTATTGGTGCTAACGGTGCCGGAAAATCAACATTCTTAAAAATCTTATCTGGGGAATTACAACCAACGACTGGTGAAGTGATTCTAGATCCACATGAACGTTTAACAGTCTTAAAACAAGACCACTTCGCATTTGAAGATGAACGCGTTATTGATACTGTGATTATGGGGCATAAACATTTATATGACATCATGAAGGAGAAAGACGCTATCTATATGAAAGAAGATTTCTCTGATGAAGATGGTATCCGTGCTGCTGAACTTGAAGGTGAATTTGCTGAATTAAACGGTTGGGAAGCTGAAAGTGATGCTTCTCAATTACTACAAGGCTTAGGAATCACTGAAGACCAACACTACAAATTAATGAGTGAATTAGTCGAAGCAGACAAGGTTAAAGTGTTACTTGCACAAGCGTTATTTGGGAAACCAGATGTTCTTTTATTAGACGAACCAACAAACGGTTTGGATGCTAAATCAATTGCATGGTTAGAAGAGTTCTTAATCAACTTTGATAATACAGTTATCGTTGTTTCCCATGACCGTCACTTCTTAAACAAAGTATGTACGCATATGGCGGACGTTGACTTTGGTAAGATTAAATTATTCGTTGGTAACTATGATTTCTGGTTACATTCAAGTCAATTAGCTGCGAAATTATTAGCTGATCAAAACGCGAAGAAAGAAGAAAAAATCAAAGAGCTACAAGAGTTCATCGCTCGTTTCTCTGCGAATGCTTCTAAATCAAAACAAGCGACTTCTCGTAAGAAAATGTTGGACAAAATTACATTAGATGATATTCAACCTTCAAGCCGTAAATATCCATTCGTTGGATTCTCACCAGCACGTGAAATCGGTAATGACTTATTATTAGTTGAAGGTTTATCAAAAACAATTGATGGCGAAGTGATTTTTGAGAACGTAAGCTTCCAATTATCAAAAGACGATAAAGTAGTCTTCTTAAGCCGTTCAGATATTGCAATAACAACATTATTCAAAATTTTAACAGGCGAAATGGAAGCAGATAGTGGTACCTTCAAATGGGGGGTTACAACAAGTCAAGCTTACTTACCAAAAGATATGACAGATGAATTCTCAAATGAGAAATTAAACATTTTAGAATGGTTACGACAATACGCACCAGTAGAAGAACAAGATAATACCTTCTTACGTAGCTTCTTAGGTCGTATGTTATTCTCTGGAGACGATGTTATGAAACAAGTAACGGTTCTTTCAGGGGGAGAAAAAGTTCGTTGTATGTTATCTAAATTAATGCTTTCTAAAGCGAATGTGTTAATCTTAGATGATCCAACAAACCACCTAGACTTAGAATCAATCACTGCATTAAATGATGGCTTAATTGCCTTTAAAGGTTCATTACTATTCTCAAGTCATGACCACGAGTTTATTCAAACAACAGCAAACCGTATTATCGAAATTGGACCAAAAGGTATTGTGGACCGTCTTGGTTCTACTTATGATGAGTTCCTTGAAGATGAGGCTGTTCAAGCACGTGTAGATGCTTTATATAATTAATAAACGATTAGACCAGAAGCGTTAATGTCTTCTGGTCTTTTTTCGGTATTTAGTGTAGGATAAGATTATTAGAGGAGGTATTCAAATGACAAAAATTTATTTTGCAAGTCCATTATTCTCAGAGATGGAATTAGCCTTTAATAAAGTGCTCGTAGAAAAGATTCGCAATCAGTTCCCAGGAGTAGAGGTGTATTTACCACAAGAACAAATGGCGATTAACGATAAGAGTTCTTATGCGGACTCAACAATGATTGCACAATACGACACAGATGCTTTATTAGATTCAGACTTAATGATTGCAGTTTTAGATGGAGCGGTCATTGATGTCGGTGTTGCCAGTGAAATTGGAGTAGCGTACCATGCAGACATGCCAATTCTTGGTTTATATACAGACAGCCGTCAACAAGGTGCAGACAATCCTCAAAAAATTGCTGCCTTACAAGAGGTTGCCGAATCACAATTTAGCTATGTTAATTTATATACAGTTGGCCTTGTAAAACTTCGTGGGGAAATTGTTTCTAGTAGCGATGAATTATTAGAAGCTTTAAATGCCTATCTGAAGGAATCATAAAACTGTAAACTTTTGTTACAACTTTGTAATATAACTGATACGTTCTCCATATGTTCCTCTTGTAAAATAAAGAGTATGTTGGAGAAAGTGTGGTGAATATCGCTTTTGAAAAAGATAAAGAAACTATTTTTGACAACAACAGCATTCTTATTAGTTGCAGGTCCTTTAGCCCCTTCTGTTTTTGCAGAAGAAACGGATGTGCAAAAATTAGAAGCTCAATTATCGTCAGAACTACAAAAAGTGAATACAAAGTATCAAGAAATTGAAATTTTAAACCAACAGATTGAATCGCTTCATAAAGAGCAAGAAACTCTTGCGGAAAAGGTGAAAACTCAAGAAGCGAAAGTGGAAGAACGAAAAGTGGTTGCTAGTAAAAGATTGCAACTAATGCAAATTTCAGATTTGGCAACATACAGTATTCTTCACTTATTGAATTCAGAAAGTATTTCCGATTTTCTAAATCGTTTATTTGTATTTCAACAGTTTTTCCAATCTGATGAAGAAGTATTGAAGAACTTGGCAGATCAAGTGAATGAGTTGAATCGTTTAAAAACTGAAGCTTCTCAAGCACAGAGTGATTTAGAAATCAAGAAAGAAAAACTAACTTCTGAAAGTCAATCATACCAAAGTTCAATTGAAGGACTTAAGCAGTTGATTGCTGATAATAAAGCTACATTTGAAAAGATGGAAAAGGAAAGGAAAGAAGCTAAAGTAGCTTTTTCACCTACAATTGCTGCTTTAACGAGTGATTCTAAACAGACGAATCAGGTGGTGCCATCTACTTCAAGTCAAGATACGACAGTTGCTAAACCAGTAGCCGCTGATTCTTCAACGGCGACGACTCAAGCAACTCCTACTACGACAGAGACGCCTACGACTACCTCAAACAGTTCAAATTCCTCACAGTCTAGTGGAAGAACCCTGCAAGTAGTCGCGACTGGTTATTCATATAATGAACCAGGTTTAGGATACTATACTGCAACAGGAATTGATTTGCGGTCAAATCCAAACGTTATTGCGGTGGATCCAAGTGTCATTCCTTTAGGAAGTTTAATTGAAATTCCAGGTTACGGTGTTGCTATTGCTGGCGATACAGGAAGCGCGATAAAAGGAAACAAAATCGACCTCCATTTCGTATCTGTCGATCAAGCAAATCACTGGGGAAGAAGAACCGTTACAATCAAAATTTTAAAATAACAGATTTTAAGCTCTCATATTTTATGGGGGCTTTTTATTGTGGTTAAATTGAGTTAAAATAATTAAGTTAGGATAACTTGAACAATAAAAAGTGATTAGAGAGGAATAAATAATGATTAAACTAATTGCCATTGACATGGATGGTACCTTATTAAACAGTAAAAAAGAGTTATTAGAAGAAACAAAACAGTATTTCAAGGAATTCCATACTAAGGGAACTGAAACTTTGTTAGTTCTATGTACTGGAAGGCCTGAAACTGGAATTCGACCGTATTTAAAAGACTTAGGCTATTTAGAAGAGAACCATTATATTATTAGCCAAAATGGGGCCAATATTTATGAGAGCCAGACAGGTAAAAGAATAATGGATGCCTTTGTTGACTCACAAGAAATTCAAAAATGGATCGAATTAGGAAAGAAACACGGAGTTGGTGTCATGGGCGCTGGTGTTGATTCTTACTACTCATTTGACGAAGAGCCAACAGAGTGGATGGAGTTTGACGTAAAAATAGTAAACGGTTCTTTAAAACGAATTTCAAAAGAAGAGTCGTTATCTACTGACTTTTATAAGCTTCTTTTACTTGGAGATGAAGAACAACTTAATGAGTTTGAAACCGTTATTCCCGAAGAGTGGAGAGACGAATTTTATGTAGTTCGTAGTCAAAAGTATTTAATAGAAGTTCTTACAAAAGGTGTGAACAAAGCATTTGGATTAGAAAAATTAGCATCAGTGTTAAATATCAATCCAAGTGAAATAGCCGCTATTGGAGACGAGGCAAATGACATCGAAATGTTAGAATACGCAGGCCTTGCCATTGCGATGGGAAATGCCAGTGAGGAAGTAAAAGCTATTTCGGATATCGTCACAGATACGAATGAAAACAATGGAGTGATTAAGGCGATTGATAAATTAATTCAATAAAACGTAAAAAGCAAAATGTAACATTTTGCTTTTTACGTTTTAAGTAGTTTATGAGATTAAAAAATAATTAGATTTTCTTGACAAAAGCGCATTCCTCTAGTATTCTTTATACCAACAATATAAATCCTTAGACAGAGACAAAGACGTATACTAAAGAGATAGAAGCCGTGGCTGAAAGCTTCTAACCGTACAAGGAAAGACACTCTTGAGGAGAATAATGCAAAGTTATTCCGGTAATTCCGTTATCATTAAGAGGGAAAGAGCTCTTTCCGAACTAAGGTGGTACCACGAAAATTTCGTCCTGACTTCTATTGAAGTTGGGATTTTTTATTTTTATCGAAAGAAAGGATGAGTTATATGATTCAAAAACCAAAAGGAACAGCCGATTTACTACCTGAAGAACTTAAAATTTGGCACTATATCGAAGAAACAGCACGCATCATTTTAGGCGATTATCAATTTGAAGAAATGCGTACACCAATGTTTGAAAGCTACGATTTATTTAGCCGTGGTGTTGGGGATACGAGTGACATCGTTTCAAAAGAAATGTATGATTTCTATGATAAAGGAGATCGTCACATTACACTTCGTCCAGAGGGAACTGCAGCGATTGTTCGTGCCTATGTAGAGAACAAATTATTTGGGCCAGAACATAAGAAACCGTATAAAGTGTATTATATGGCTCCAATGTTCCGTTATGAACGTCCTCAAGCAGGTCGTCTTCGTCAATTCCACCAATTAGGAGTTGAGGTTTTTGGGTCTACAAATCCTGCTACAGATGTTGAAACAATCGCGATGGCTTGGGATTTATTAAAAGAACTAGGGTTATCGAATATGCGCTTAGTGATTAATTCATTAGGGAAAACTACAGACCGTATTCAATATCGTGAAGCGTTAATTCGTTATTTAGAACCATTTGCAGACGAATTAAGTGAAGACTCAAAAAATCGTCTCCACAAAAATCCGTTACGTGTCTTAGATAGTAAAGACAAACGTGATATCGAAATCGTGAAAAATGCGCCACGTATCTTAGAATTTTTATCAGATGAAGCACGCACGCACTTTGAAAAAGTACAACAATACTTAAATGCTCTAGAGATTCCATATGAAATTGATGAAACAATGGTTCGTGGACTTGATTACTATCAAGATACGATTTTTGAAATTATGACGGATTCAAAATCATTCGGAGCAAAGACTACGATTTGTGGTGGTGGACGTTACGATGGTCTTGTTCAAGAACTCGATGGACCTGAAACACCAGGATTTGGTTTCGGTATTGGATTGGAACGGCTTGTCTTATTAATGAAAGATGAACAAGTTGAAGTTCCTGAATTACAAGAATTAGATGTTTATGTGGTAGGTCTTGGTGAAACAACAGAAGAGGAAGTATTAAAACTTTCTATTTCACTCCGTCAACAAGGATATTCAGTTGACCGTGATTTCTTTGGGCGTAAAGCAAAACCACAGTTCAAGAACGCTCAAAAATATGGCGCTAAAGTGGTCATCACACTTGGTGAAGAAGAGTTAGAAACAAAACAGGTACCAGTGAAAGTAATGAAAACTGGAAAAGAAGTGAAAATTAACTTACAAGAACTCTATGATGATTTCGATAGCATTTATCGACAAATCACAATGGATACAACAGCTATTGACGAGTACTTCGGTAAATAGAAAGAGGGATGGATATGAAAAGAAGAACAGAATATTGTGGATTCATTAGTGAAAAATTAGTAGGACAAACAATAACGTTAGATGGTTGGGTAGCAAAACGTCGTGACCATGGCGGAGTTATCTTTATCGACTTACGTGACCGTGAAGGCATTATGCAAGTAGTCTTCAACCCCGCACGTAACCAAGAAGCATTTGAAATTGCTGAAAAATTACGTTCTGAATACGTGATTCAAGTTACAGGTGAAGTAGCGTTTCGAGGCGAAGGCTTAGAAAACCCAAATCTTAAAACGGGTAAATTTGAATTGTTAGTAGACGAAGTTGAAGTATTCTCTAAGGCGAAAACTTCTCCAATCTATATCGATGACGAACAAAAACCATCAGAAGAATTACGTTTGAAATATCGTTATTTAGATATTCGTCGTCGCCCTGTATTAGAAAACTTACGATTACGTCATAAAGCTACACGTTCAATTCGTGAGTATTTAGATGGTGAAGGATATATCGATGTAGAAACTCCAATTTTAGCAAAATCGACACCAGAAGGAGCGCGTGACTACTTAGTTCCATCCCGTGTTCACGAAGGAAGCTTCTATGCATTACCTCAATCACCACAAACATTTAAACAATTGTTAATGGGTGCCGGGTTAGACCGTTACTACCAAATCGTTCGTTGTTTCCGTGACGAAGACTTACGTGGAGACCGTCAGCCAGAATTTACACAAGTGGATATCGAAACAAGTTTCCTATCAGCAGAAGAAATTCAAGAAATGATGGAAGGCTTATTAAAGAAAGTAATGAAAGACACATTAAATGTGGATGTTCAAACGCCATTTCCACGTATTTCATTTGCAGAAGCGATGGCTCGTTATGGGAACGATAAACCAGACACTCGTTTTGATTTAGAGTTAATCGACGTGAGTGATATTATGAAAGATTCAGATCTTAAAGTGTTCAGTTCATGTGTTGAAAACGGTGGAGAAGTGAAAGTTCTTAACTTAAAAGGCCTTGCTTCAGAGTATTCTCGCAAAGATGCAGATAGCTTAGCGGACTTTGTTGCGAAATTTGGTGCTAAAGGGTTAGCTTGGATTAAAGTGGAAGAAGATGGCTTAAAAGGACCAATCGCGAAATTCCTCGTAAACCAAGAACCTGCATTCCGCGAGCGCATTAAAGCTGAAGTAGGAGATATCGTATTCTTCTGCGCGGACAAACCATCAGTAGTAGCACAATCATTATCTGAATTACGTTTACACTTTGGTAAGAAACATAACTTAATCGATACAAACAAATTTAACTTCTTATGGGTTGTTGATTGGCCATTATTAGAACATGATGCTGAAGAAGACCGTTATGTTGCAATGCACCATCCATTCACTCGTCCAGTGAACGAAGATTTCCAAGCATTAATCGATGATCCTGCATCGGCGAAAGCACAAGCCTACGATATCGTATTAAACGGTTATGAATTAGGTGGAGGATCACTGCGTATTTACCGTCGTGACATGCAAGAAGCGATGTTCAAGGTGTTAGGATTTACAAAAGAATCTGCGGAAAGTCAATTTGGATTCTTATTAGACGCATTAGACTATGGATTCCCACCACACGGAGGCATTGCACTAGGATTAGACCGTTTAGTAATGCTACTTGCAGGTGAAGACAACATTCGTGAAGTTATCGCGTTTCCAAAGAACAGCTCAGCTGTTGACCCAATGACACAAGCTCCTAGTGAAGTATCTACAAAACAATTAGATGAGCTTTCATTAAAAATTAAATAGGACTTGATTGGATTTCTAAAAGGAGGAAGAAACTTTGAAGAGTAGTAAAGGGGTTGTGTTTAAACGACAACAACGCATCCTTCAGCTTTTACAAGAAAACCAGGAGATGACTGTTGAAGACTTATCAAAAGAGTTAGAAGTTTCTGAAATCACTATTCGAAGAGATTTACAACAATTTGAAGATCAAGGAGTTATCGAGCGCTTCTACGGAGGCGCCCGCTTCCTTGCTGGAAAAATTAAACAAGAAAATGTGGAACAGATTCAATATAATTCCATGAAAAAAAACATTGCAAGAAGAGCCGCGGGATTAGTACGAGATCATAATATGGTCTTTATTAACTCAGGCTCTACTGCCTTTTTACTATTAAATTTTCTAGCGGATGCAAATGTAACGATTTTAACGAATAATGGTCGTTCCATCTTCAAAAAACCATCCACGAAAGCATCCGTTGTGATTAGTGGTGGTGAAATTTTCGAACAAAAGAAATCTCTTGTGGGGGATTTTGCAATTAACTCATTCTCAAAAGCTAGAGCTGATATTTGTTTCTTAGGGGTCGGTGGAATTAGTAAAAATGGAATTTCAACCTATGCACTTCCAGAGACTGCGGTGAACCGTGTCATTTTAGAACGGACAACAGGACACCGCATTATCGTTACGGAAGGATTTAAAGTGGGGCGTGATTCGAACTTCCATACTGCTGACTGTAATATGATTACTCATTTAATTACAGACCATTCAGCAGATCCTGAAACCATAGCATATTTAAAGAGTATTGGTGTGAAAGTGTTATTTATTTCGTAGTGAAAAGAATGTAGAGGTATAAAATGATTGAATTAGGAGAACGATTAACTCGTGTCGCTAGTTTTGTTCCGAATGGTTCTAAGGTATGCGATGTTGGTAGTGACCATGCGTATTTACCAGTATATTTAATCCAAAATAAAAAGATTACTTCAGCCATTGCTGGAGAAGTGGTCGAAGGTCCGTTCTTATCAGCAAAGCAAACAGTTCGTGATTATCGAATGGAAGACCACATCGAAGTTCGCTTTGGGGACGGACTTAAAATTTTGTCCAAAGAAGACGAAGTTACGGCCGTTACGATTTGTGGAATGGGCGGAGAACTCATTTCTAGGATTCTTGAAGCTGGATACAGTGGTAGTCATCTAAACGGACGTGAAAGACTCATTCTTCAACCAAACGTCGCTGAACATTTTGTGCGTGAATGGTTAATGAATCATTCGTACCGTATTACTCATGAGACCGTTGTTGAAGATAATCATCGTTTGTATGAAATTATCGTTGCAGAACCATCAAATGAACAAGTAGAGTACACAGAATTAGAATTAAAATACGGTCCGATTTTACTAAAAGAACCATCCGAATTATCGGTTGCAAAATGGAAACGTACGAACCGTAAAAACAAAGAGATTTTAGAACAATTACAAAAGAGCAAGACACCTCAACATGAAAAAATTGAGCAGTTTGAAAAAGCATTTAATGAATTGCAAGGAGTGATTGATCGTGCCAACAGTTAGAGATGTGGTAAGTCGTTTTGAAAAACGAGTACCAAAGAGTCTTTCGGTCCCAAAAGACCCAATTGGACTTCATTTTGGAGATTGGAATCAAGAAGTGAAAGTAATCATGACAACTTTGGATATTCGTCCAAGTGTGATTGAAGAAGCGATTGCTAAAAACGTTGATTTAATTATCGCGCATCATCCACCAATCTTTAGACCGGTTGCGTTATTTGACTTAACCGTTCCGCAAAACAAGATGTTTCAACAAATTTTAAAACATGATATCGCAGTATACGCCGCGCATACAAACCTTGACGTAGTGGAAGGTGGAGTGAATGATTGGTTGGCACAGGAGTTGTCATTATCTGATGTAACAGTAATGTCGCCAACGACAACAATCCCATCTGTCAAAGTTGTTACTTATGTTCCAAAAGATAGTACAGAGAAAGTTTTAGAAGCGCTGTTTGAAGCTGGTGCTGGGACAATTGGTGACAACTATAAAGACTGTGCGTTTCAAACTTCAGGAGTTGGACAATTTACACCCGTTAAAGGCGCAAATCCTGCAATTGGTTCGTTAAATAAACCAGAATTAGTAGAAGAAGTGAAACTAGAGGTTGTTTGTTCTGAAGAAGTATTAAGTGATGTTTTAAAAAACTTAAGAGTTTCACATCCTTATGAAGAACCAGCAATCGACGTCTTCTCATTGAAGAATGCAGGAAAGACCTTAGGATTTGGACGAGTTGGTAATCTTCCTAAAGAAATGACTGGGGAAGAATTTATCGCTTTTGTTACTGAGCGTTTCAAACTCAAGGGGCTCCGCTACGTTCCTTCTCGTGTAAATCCAGATGGACTCATCTCTAGAGTCGCTGTGATGGGCGGTTCGGGCGGAAACTATTACATGGATGCACTAAAAAACGGTGCAGATGCCTTTGTAACCGGTGATATTTTCTACCATACAGCGCATGATATACAAGAGACTCCATTATTCTTAGTCGATGCGGGGCATCATATCGAAGTTGTATGTCGAAAACAATTAGCCAAATGGCTACATGAATGGAAAGAAGAAAATAATTGGGATGTGACAGTGATTGAAAGTGAAACTTTCACAGATCCATTTGAATTTTATAAAGCAGGTGAAGAAAATGCATAAAGAATTAACAGAACGTTTTATCCGTTACGCAAAGAAAGAAACAAGATCTGACGAAACAAGTCAAACAGTCCCAACAACGCCTTCGCAAACAGCGTTTTTAAAGGACTTAGAACAAGAATTAAATGAATTAGGATTCCAAGAGGTGTATTTGAATCCTAAAAACAGCTTCCTAACAGCAACAATCCCATCAAACGTTGACCATGAAGTGCCAACTATTGGCTTCATTGCTCACGTGGATACAGCTGATTTTGAGGCTAGAAATATTCAACCTCAAATTCACGAAAACTATAATGGCGAAGCCATCGTCTTAGACGAAGAAGGAAAATTCGTATTAGATCCTAAAGACTTCCCGAACTTAAAGAACTATGTTGGACAAACATTAATTACAACAAATGGTAAAACATTACTAGGTGCTGACGATAAATCCGGTGTGACAGAAATCGTTACAGCAGGTGCGTATTTATTACAACACCCAGAAATCAAACATGGAAAAATTCGTGTAGCATTTGGTCCAGACGAAGAAATCGGACGTGGTGCTGATTTATTCGACGTAGACCATTTTGCATGTGATTTTGCTTATACAATGGATGGTGGACCTGTTGGTGAATTAGAATACGAAAGCTTCAATGCTTGTCGTGCCACAGTTCGTATCCAAGGAAAGAACGTTCACCCAGGTACAGCGAAAGATACAATGGTGAGCGCGCTAGAATTAGCTCGTAAATTCCAAAATGCTCTTCCAGAGTTCGAAGTTCCTGAACATACTACAGGACGCGAAGGCTTCTACCACTTAGTAGCAGCTGAAGGGGTAGTGGAGGAAGCTAAATTAGTATACATTTTACGTGACCATAGTCGTGAGTTATTCAATGCGAAGAAAGACATGATGTTACGTATTGCTTCTCGAATGAATAAAGAATTAGATACAGATCGTATTACGGTTGATTTACACGATGAATACTACAATATGGCTGAAATCATCGAGAAAGATTTCCGTTGTGTGGATGTGGCAAAACAAGCATTAGAAAACTTAGACATCGTTCCAATCATTAAACCAATCCGTGGTGGTACAGATGGTTCTAAGATTTCATTCATGGGATTACCAACTCCAAACATTTTTGCAGGTGGCGAAAACATGCATGGTCGCTATGAATATGTTGCTGTGGAATCAATGGAAAAAGCAACACAAGTGATTCTTGAAATCGCTCGTTTAGCAGCATTATAATTTTAGACAATTAAAAGAAAGGAGTGAGTTCATGACATTTGATGGTATTTTCACCAAATGGATGATGGACGAAGTAGCGCCTCTATTAGTAGGAGGGCGTATTACAAAGATTCATCAACCATTACCATACGATGTACAATTCACCATTCGTGCCAATCGTAAGAACTACTTACTTGTTTGTTCGGCACATCCAATGATGGCTCGTGTACAATTTATTTCTGAGAAGCCAGAGAATCCAGAAGTTGCTCCTAACTTTTGTATGATTCTGCGTAAGTACTTAGAAGGATCTATTATTCAATCGTTCACTCAAGTAGAAAATGACCGTATTTTAAATATGGATGTTTCTACACGTGATGAACTTGGGGATAAGGCTGGATATCGATTCACCATTGAGATGATGGGCCGTCATAGTAATTTATTCTTAGTGAATCAGGAGGATAACTCGATTATCGATTGTGTGAAACGTGTTTCTCTTGGGCAAAATAGTTACCGTACTTTACAACCAGGTGCTGCCTATGTAATGCCTCCTCAAACGGCAAAGAAAAATCCTTTTGATTATACGCTATTTGAATTAGACAGTTTACTTCATCCATTTATTGGAGAACCTGGAGAAAGAACGTTGATGAATATCTTTCAAGGGATTAGTAAACAGTCAGCTCATGAAATTGTGGAACGTAGTGAAAGAGAGGGCCAAAGCTTAGCCGAGGCCTTGCATCATTATCTCGAAGAAGGGAATACTGATATAAAACCGACACTTACGAAATCAGCGGACGGGAAGACTTACTTCTTACCGTTTCCGTATATGAGTAAGATGGGTGAATCACAAAACTTTGAAACTCTTTCTGAATTATTAAGTGCATACTATGTTCAGAAGATTCAAGAAGAGAAGATTCAGCAATTGGCAGGGCACCTGTTGCAAATGTTGAAATCTGAACTTCGGAAGAACCGTGAAAAAAT
>NZ_CALHIF010000010.1 GCF_938030755.1 uncultured Granulicatella sp.
CACGTTTCTTGTCTGGCAACTCACGTAATGCTTCACTCAACAAATCATTTTCAACACCAACGGATATTCCATTGAGCGATAAAATCTGAAAATCAGATGAATAAGTATCTGTCGTTGCAAACTGATTGACAATATAATCGCCAATATCCGAAAAGGACACTTCTCGATTTGAAATCCTTGAAAGATAAAGCATATAATTCTTACGTTCGTCTTCCATCGCACGTTTACAGATATAGTCAAACTGATTTTCTATCGTTGTTTGAAAAGAAGATGGTTTCATGTTTCTCACCTCCTTTCTTTTGAAAGGAAGTGAGCCTTGCTCTTTTATCTCCTTTCACTCTTAGTCCCAACGTGAAAGGGGAATTTGTTGCATTATCGATTAAAAAAATTGAATATATGCTCTAAACAACCAAAAAAGCACATAAACAGATTGATTTATCTGTTTACATGCTTTAATTGTTCTTTCTATATGATTTGTAAAACACATTGAACGACGTATTTATCTATCGCTGGCTCATAATTTTTTTTGATAAATATTCAATGTAGGGAACTTGATTGTATATGATATACTTCATGGCGACTTAAACCTCCAACGAACCGCCATTTGGAAGTAATCAATAGTTTTCACCAGCACAAAATAGCACTACCAAATAACGATTTTTTTATTGGTGTTTAGTAGTGCTTATTATGAAATGCATCAAACACGAACTCATAAACAATATAATGCGTTTTTCTATACCTGTTTCTAATTTAATAGGAACAGTAAAATGTATAGAGGTGGTTTATTATGCGTAAAAAAGAAGATAAATATGATTTTAGAGCCTTTGGTTTAGCCATTAAAGAAGCTCGATTGAAACGAGGTTTAACTCGTGAACAAGTGGGAGCATTGATTGAAATTGACCCACGGTACTTAACCAATATTGAAAATAAGGGACAACACCCCAGCATACAAGTTCTTTACGACCTTGTATCATTACTTGATGTCTCCGTTGATGAGTTTTTCTTACCACGTAATGATCTGGTGAAATGCACCAGATCATTACGTGGTAAGAAAAACTATTGGATAACTTCACTGATAAAGAACTGTCATTGATTGAAGCTTTAGCCAATGGTATCAAGGAAGTTAGAAGTATTAAAGACTAAGCATAATGAGAATACATAACAGAAAGAGCCGATAAGATGAGATTGATTAAACCTCAAATTATCGGCTCTACGTCTTTGCGTCTGGCTCTTTGATTACTGTTATTTTGAAAGAATCCACACTTATTAAAGTTTCTTGTTTGCATTTAGGGCAGTATAGCGGAAAGTTCTGAACTAGGGTATCTTTCCGTATCTTTACTCTTGTTTTAGATTTACAAATTGGACATAATAATCAATATTTAACCCCATGATTATCACTCATTTCAATTTAGTTTGCTTTAGTAACTGTTTCTTTGCCATCTACCAAAATTACTTCATTATTACTAATTGGTTTTAATATCAATTCAGATGAATAATCTTCAAAAATCTTGTGTGCTATTTTCATAAAAGGCTGATTGGTATAATGAGGTAACACATGAAAATCAACAAAGCCAAAACCTTTAATATCGATTAAGTCAGGTGCTTTTTCTGGGCTATCCATCGACTTAATATACTCTATACTTGGAGCAGTTATAACCGCTCCCGCAGATTCTCCAATATATAGTTTTCCTGAATTAACTTCATTGATAATTAACTTATCTGCACCTGTTCTTATCATTTCCTGAAGTAAGAAAAATGTATTGCCCCCAGTAACATAGATAATATCATTATTGGTTATTTTTGATTCTATTTCTTCGGCAGTTGCTGTAGACAACTCTAATTCATCAACAATTAATCCAAGTTCCTCAAGTGCCTTTTTGCCTGATTCAACAAAAAATGCTACTTGCTCAACGATACTTGCAGTAGGTATAAAAGTTACCTTTTTGCCTACAAGATTTTTCTCGAATTCTGGAAGTAAGGTCACCACATCTTCGAAAGATGATGATAAGAAAAGTTTTTTGCTCATTTTGATTTCCTCCTGTATTTTTGATATATCTATAGTATACTATATAAAGATGTCATTTCATGACACCTTTATTAGCGAAAGGAGTTATCTTATGAATAAATCAGAACGTCTTCATGATATGATGATATATCTAAACAATAGGAATTATTTTAATTTAAGTGATTTAATGGAGAAGTATAATATTTCAAAAAGCACTGCACTAAGAGATATTCAATCTCTGGAAAATATCGGTATGCCAATATTTTCTGAACATGGTAGATACGGAAGATATGGCGTTCTACAAAACCGTTTATTATCCCCGATTATCTTTACTCTTGATGAAATGTACGCTATTTATTTTTCAATGCTAACTTTAAGGGAGTATCAATCAACCCCTTTTGACTTAGATTTACAGAAATTGAAGCAGAAATTTGAATGCTGTATTTCTAAAGAACATCAGCTAAATTTAGATACAATGGAAAGTGTCTTTAGTTTTGTTTCTTCAAAACAGGTAAATGAATGCCCACTCTTAAAGGATATTTTATATTCTGCCATAAACAATTCAGTAAACGATATTACTTATAAAAGGTTAAACACGAATCATTCATATACAGTTCAATTTCTGAATATTTCTACATCATTTGGTCAATGGTACGTTACTGCTTATAATCATGATAGCGAGAAACTCCAAGTATTTCGTTGCGATAAAATACTGTTATTAGCAAGTAACGAAAATAGGTTTCCTATTGATTCTGAAATACTACAATCTCTCACTGAACAGCAATTTAAGGAAAAGGACGCAACTGATTTTGAGGTATCAATAACAGATAAAGGTGTTGATATATTCATAAAGGAAAATTACCCCTCAATGAAATTAGTCTATACTGCTGGAACTCCGATGATTAAAGGCTACTATAATAAAAAGGAGGAAAATTTCATTTCAAATTACTTTCTGTCTTATGGAAAAGAAGCCATATCTATCAAACCAACTAAACTAAAGAATCTAATTGTAGAAAAAATGAAAGATAATCTATCTTATCTTAATAATATATAGTTTCAAAAAACAGCGTATAGATCACAGAAATATGTGTGGGCTATACGCTATTTTCATTTTACTTTATAATTTTCCAGTTACTACTGCTCTTTTCAAGTGTTAAATTGAATTGAGATACTTGTGTCGCTTTTATCTGCTGGTCAAGATATTTTACTGACAGCGAAACCGTCACTTGATTATCCTTTCGATTGTAAATCGGATTGACCAGCTCTTGAAAGATATAGTCTTTGCCAATAGTTTTCAAAATACCCTCATTCACATAATAAGATAATTCACTCATGGTTGAAGTAGGATAGAGCTTAAAAAATGTTGTCAAGAACTCATTGATTTCATCTGATACTGTACCGTCTTCATTTTGGATTCTTACTTCACGACGGAGTGCAGAGAACTTTAATTCCCCGAATGTAGGGTCTTTTTCTAAAACAATGCCATTGGCTAATCTCATAATTTTTCCTCTCTTTCTATTCCTTAATCATATCGTCAGCTTCTAAGACGTAGTTGGTAAAGCCACGAGTGCCGATTTTATAGCCCTCGGCAGTAATACGCGGATTGATGAGTTTTACACGTTCTTCAAAGCTAAAATGTTTTTCGCCAGCTTCAGCGGGAAGTACCACCACAATATCATCTGCACGTTGTACATCTGATTAGAGGTTATAGCTTCTTGACAAGATGGCAAGCTGTCCGTTGATTCTTCGCTGTAGGATTTTATCCTCACCAGCAAATTCTAAATTTCCGAATGTTTTTTCCATGTTGGGAATCACAAATTTAAGTTCCATATTGTTTCCTATCCTTTCTTATGGTTGAATGAATCTCATTTGTTTGATGGTTTTTCACGGTGGTGAGCGACCTTTGTTTTCTTGTTTTTCTATTTTCGTAGTACCACGTCCTTTCAAAAATTGGTAAAAAAATAGACGCTCCTTTTAATCAGAACGTCTAAGCATATTTAGATTTATTTGTTTTTGAGTAATAATTAATTTCAATTGTTATTTTGCTGGGCTATTTTCTCTTGAATAATGGTTTTAAATTCAAGTAATTCTGCAGATTTAACATAATAGCCTAGATTAGTCATTACTGATGTTCTGCTGACTACTTTTTGTTGTGTAGGTATATCAATGACTGATACCTCACCGTTTGCATTCATTGTTGGACCCGCATAAAGAATACCTAAAAAAATTAACCTGCTATTCCCAAAATACGTGTTACCTTTTTTATCAGAGTAACTACTTTCATTTAAAATATAAATTGGGGACCCAGATGACCCTGGAAATGCAGAAATGTCTGCTAAAGCTATCCCTTTTTTGTTAAAATCATAAGCAGGGTGTGACGCTGTATATCCTTTTCTAAAAATAGGATAATTATTCTTACTGTCCCATAATCCTATTGGATATCCAATCATTACAATTTCTTCTAAAGCACTCAATTCCATTAATTTCTCTAGACTAGGAATCAAGCTTTCCTCGCTAGCTAAATAAAACACTTCTTTTCCTGTTCGCTTTTTTACTTCCTCAAATATTGGATTTATAAATGTGAAACACAAATCTTTTTCAGAATGAAAAAACCATTCTGTCTGTAATGTAAGTGCATAGTTTTCTTTAGTTTCATCATCTTCTTCTCTTAAATGTAGAAGAAACTTTACTGTTTCCGTTCTATTATAGTTTACAACATGTTTGTTGGTAATAAGAACAGGAATCGTAAGCTCTCCTTGCTTAAAGTTAAAAAAGAATCCTGTTCCAGAAGAGCCATCAAGAGTTTCTATTCTCACAGTATTAAACATTAATTTTTCTGCCAAACTAATCGGTTTCATATTAACCCTCCTAAATGTAAATAAGTTTCCTATAAACGTAGCCTGCCTATTTCCTTGTATCTCCACACTCCATATCAATCACTACAGAAACATTGATGTAGTCTTTTATCTCCTTATTTCTTATTTTATCGCCTTGTCCTGTAAAGACGATATGCTTAAAAAAGTGCTTGAAATAAAGGATTTCTACGTATCTGCTCGTTGTAGCAACACAATTGTCTCCACATGCGCAGTCATCGGGAACATATCCACGGGTTGCACATACTGTGCCTTGTAGCCTCGTTCCTTGAAGTGTACAAGGTCGCGAGCAAGGGTTGCTGGGTTACAGCTGACATACACGATGCGTTCAGGACCTGTTGCACACGCCGCTTCGATAAAGGCAAGGTCGAGCCCTTTGCGCGGTGGATCCACCACAATCACATCTGGCTGGATGCCTTCTTCCTTCCAGCGTGGCATGATTTTCTCAGCCGCACCCGTTTCAAAGTGCACATTCGTCACACCGTTGAGTTTCGCATTTTCCTTAGCCATTACAATCGCATCATCCACGATTTCCATGGCATAGACTTTCTTCGCATCGCGGGCAAAAGCCAAGCTCATTGTCCCGATTCCGCAATACGCATCCACGACCGTCTCGCCGCCCTTCAAATCCGCAGCGTCGATGGCTTGTTGATAGAGCACTTCGGTTTGCACGGTGTTCACTTGGAAGAACGAACGCGCGCTAATCTTGAACGTGAATTCGAACAACTTCTCCTCGTACACATCTTCCCCGAATAGCACTTTTGTCTCACGTCCCATGATGACATTCGTTGGCTTCGGTTGGATATTTTGCACGATAGAGACCACTTCTGGATGATCTGCTGTAATGTCTTTTACAATCGCATCCGTTTGTGGCAGCACCTTTGTTCTCGTCACGAAAATAATCATCACTTGCTTCATACGCAAGCCGCGTCGCACAATAATATGCTTCAAATCACCAGTATTGTTGGCTTCATCATACGCCACCACTGGATACTTTCTTAAAATATCACGCACGGCCACAATCAAGCGGTCGATTTCAGGGTCTTGAATATGGAAGTCTTCAATCGGAATCAAATCATGCGAGTTCTTCTTGAAGAAGCCCGTCGTCAACTGACCCTCTACTGTACGCACTGGAATTTGCGCCTTGTTTCGGTAGCCCAGCGCACTCTCCATCCCAAGCGCCCTACGCACTTCTAATTCTGGCATCTTCGCGATTTTCGTCATCACATTTTTCACTTGTTGCTGCTTAAAGGCCAGCTGGCTCTCATACGTCATATGTTGCAACGGCATGGTTCCCACACGTGTACCGAGGGCGTCTTTTACCTCCACACGGTTCGGGCTCACTTCCAGCCACTCCTCCACACGCGCGTAGCCATAACTTTTTCCAATCTTCATTGTCTTCACACGCACGACTTCACCTGGAATACTATTCTCGATAAATAGCGGGAATCCATCGACCTTCCCAACCCCAAGTCCTTCATGCGTTAAATCCTCGATGCTTACTGTATAAAATTCGTTTTTCTTCATTTCTGTTCCTCCAGAGTTTATCACGTCTATTATACCGTCTTTTAGCATAAATAAAAAGGCAATCCCCCCATACAAAAAAGCTACTCTAACCATGTTAGAGTAGCTTTGCTATTACCATAAAATCCCCTTGTAAGAGAGCGTAATCGCCATTGCCAGAAGCAAGTAGAATCCGATAAACATCCATTTCATTTTCACACAAAGAGCCACATACTCCCGGATAAAAGCAGAAGGAATATAATAGCTCGCCGTTGTACAGCCAAGCCCATCCCCTTGCATGCCGATCATCTTAGCGTAGGTACTGGTTCGAAAGACATGATAGTCGTTCGTTACAAATAAGAATCGGGGTTCTTTGAGGATTGTTTCCCCTAATCGTTTTGAGAACAATAGATTCTCATAGGTCGTTCTCGACTCTTCTTCGAGCAATACGGACTCTCTTGGAACATCCGTTTCTTCCATTAAGTAATTCAAAATCGCCTGCGCTTCCGAAACCTTCTCATCGGCTCCTTTCCCACCACTTGCGATTAGTTTAATATTGGGATTTTTTGATTTTTTAAAAGCCTCGACCGCCTTGTCAATCCGACGTTTTAACAGCGGCGTTACTCGTTCTCCGTCTAATAATCCAGCCCCATGAATAATGATGAAATCATATTGTTTTCTCTTTGGAATAAACACATACAAAATCGAATAAAACAGGAAGCCGAAAAAGGCAAACCCAAAAATGACATAGGTGTAGATAAAAAAGATTAAGAAAATATTCACCCAGTGATTTTCATAAAAATACTGATTATTGAGTGCACGAATAATGATCACGCCAAAGAATAGTAAAATCAAAAAGCCCATCCCAAGCGATAAGAAATTCGACTTGGATTTTCCCTCACGCTTCAAAAGAACGATTCCATTATAAATAAAGAAAAAGCCACTCAGGAAAATTACAAAGGGCACGCCTAAAAATCCGACCATTAACACGAGAAGATGTCCTGCCTCGCTTCCAGATTGATAGACCACCTGAACTACTGATAAATATCCAAAAAACACCGCAATAATAAGGAGTGCTGGGTTCCATAAGCTGCGATTATCCCGCCACATTGAAAAAATAAGAGCTGCCACTACCACTCCAGTAATCAGATAGATTCCCATTTTCATTCCTCCAATTCTACTCTTGTATTATAACAAACTCCCAAGAGAAACGATAATCTGATAAGAAATGAAGCGACAAACTACCTGCCTTAGAATTTTTGAGGTTTCAACTGAATATCCACCTCATATCCGTTTTTGTAAGCTAGTTCAATCAACGTCGATAGACTAGGCGTTCCTTCCCCACGCTCCAACCTAGCCAGCGCTGTCCGTTTAAAGCCTACTTTCTTTGCATATTCCTCTCGGGATAAATTACTTTCCATTCTAAGACGAATTATACGGAGTACAGCCCTATGTCTCGCCAATTCTTTCGCTACATCCTCTTTAAAGTTCGGATAGCGCGATGCAATAATCGAGAATGTCTCTTCTCTTAAAGAACTCACTACCATTCACCCCTTCCATAATATCTTCTACTTCGAAAACCAGATACATAATTCCTTCTTCTTCGTCATAATCTCCCCATTTTTCAATCAT
This sequence comes from uncultured Granulicatella sp., assembly GCF_938030755.1. Lineage (GTDB taxonomy): Bacteria > Bacillota > Bacilli > Lactobacillales > Aerococcaceae > Granulicatella. The sequence continues at coordinate 8,014 of NZ_CALHIF010000010.1, forward strand.
CTCTGGAGTAACACCTTCTTCTTCAATCAGTTGTAAAATCGCTGCCGCCTTTACCATTCTCCCATACGGCATCTCCAGTAACTCTTCAAAGTTCTGCTTTGTAAATTCACGTTTATACCTCATAAATACACCTCCATTTTCTTGAGTGTAACATTTTTGTTACGTAACAAAAATGTTACATCTTGCTTTTTTTGGATACTTTTTTGCTCCAAAAAAGCCTATCATTCTCATGTTTTTTATGCTTAAACATCAACTAAAAAAGTTGCTTTCCCACAGTTGTAGAAAAGCAACTTTGTCATTCGCTAATTCATTGTGCCGTTTATTTTAACATACCATCTATTCATGTAAACTTTTGGAAAAAATAGCTAATTCACTCTGAAAAATCATGAAATGCAAAAAGAGCAGCTTTGCTTTATAAAGCAAAACCACTCTTTTTGAAGTTGTTTGTTTTAGTTTTGAGCTTTTGGTTTCAATAGGAAGAAGTTTAACACGATGAGCACAGCCATCCACACGATTGGAACGAGCATGCTTTGGAAGTTCAACGTGAATCCTTTGTCTAAGAAGAAATCGATGAAGTTCCCCATGAATGTGTAATGAGCCACTTTTGAAATAGACTCACTAAATTGAGAGAACATCGGTAGAAATGCAACGGCCATCATCGGAATAACTCCATTTACTTGTGCTTTCGCTTGAGTATCGGTCACTGCCCCCACCAATAAATTCACTAAGATAACACAGATTGCAACACTAGTCATCACTATTCCATATTCCACTATATGGTTTGAAAGATTCACATTTAAAATGAGCGGGAAGCTAACAATCGTAATGCAACCAAGGATAATTGGATAGAATAAGATGGAGATTAGATACTCGGCTGAATGAATTCCACTAAGGAATAAAGTTTTCAAATTCTTTTTCTCTTTTTCTTCCGCCAACATAATTGTAATCATGGTTCCCATTGATAAACTAAACGCGAGCGGTAACATGATAAACAAGATTTGAGTCGACTTGCTTGGGTCATGGTCTGGATTTAAAAACCGATCATAGAGGATGAGTAAAGCATATGGGAAAATAATTTGGAACAGCATTGCTCCATTACTTACAATCATTTGTGTACGTAACCAAATTAAGGCGCTAATTCTTCTAATCATTTAATTTCTCTCCTGTCAATTGAATAAAGATTTCTTCAAGGGTTGGTTCCATTGAGTGCATCATTTCTACTGTCGTTAAGTCTTGCTCTTTTAACGCTTCAAAAGGCACTACTTTTTCAGTATGGTCTTTAAACGTTACTTTCACTCGTTTTTCTTTATTGTATTTTTGAATAATGTCTCGTGGTGTTCCAATTTCTACTAAGTCCCCTTGGTTTAGCAAGGAAATGCGATCACACATCTCTGTTGCTTCCACCATGTCATGGGTGGTGAGGAAAATTGTTGTTCCACTTTCCTTCAGCTCATTTAATAATCGGTGAATTTTTTGAGAGGTCATTGGATCTAAACCACTCGTTGGTTCATCTAAAAAGAGTAATTCTGGTTTGTTGAGAAGCGCTCTTGCTAGAAACATTCTTTGGCGCATCCCTGTAGAAAGTTTTTCTGCAATCACCTTTTTACTATCCAGAAGTCCTACTTGTTCTAATACTTCATCAACTCGACTATTCGGAAGTCCATAAATTTTTGCGTAAACGATGAGGTTTTTCTCGAGGGAAAGTTTTTCATAGTATCCACTCGAATCTCCCACTAATCCGATATGCGCTAAATCTTCTGGTGCTAAATTCTTCGTTTCTTTTCCAAGGAGCTCTGTCGTTCCTTCATCGGCTTTCAATTGTCCAGTTAAAATATTGATGAGAGTTGTCTTCCCAGCTCCACTTGGTCCTAAGAACCCAAAAATTTCTCCTTTATCAACATTGAATTCAATTTGGTTTAATGCTGTCTTGTTTCCAAAACGTTTGCTAATTTGATGTACTTTAATCATGGTCTGCCTCCGTACTTGTTCTTGATGATTTAACTTTATCAAAAACCAAGGTCACTCTGTAGGCCCTCCAGTCACGAAGTACCATGACTAAAGTCACGATAAAAAATGTCACCAGAATTTGACAACTTCTATCAAAGAAATAGGAAAATATCCGTTTCTTTCAGATATTTTCGGAACCCTTTTCATTATTGTTATAAAAGCAATTTGCACCCTTTACTTTCCAACAGATTACGACTATAATGCAGGTAGAGAAAGGGGGTAACGATTATGAACGTACCTACACTAGAATCACAACGTATCACTCTTAGGCCCTTTCACGAAACTGACATGGAAATTATCAAGTCATTGCTAAACGATCCTTTAGCAACGTCTAACCTTCCATGGGTATCTGCACCGTCTCACTTAAATGCAGAGAACTTTTATACACGACTAATCGCGAATTCTCCGTACTTTTTTATCATCGAAATGAAGAATTACGACCTTCCAATTGGCTTTATGAAAGTCTCCACAGAACAAAACAATCTAATGGATTTCGCATTATTGCAAGAATACTGGCAACGTGATGTTTTGATTGAAGCATTTCAATTAATTCAGCCGTACCTCGTTCAACAAGGAATACCGAGCCTTTCAATACAAATTGCAAGTGACCATGAAGACTCTTGTAATTTCGCCAAACGTACTGGATTTTTATATGAATACTCCTATTCCATTGAAGATGGAAGCACGGTCCGTCTTTATCAGAAGATTCTCAATCCCCAAAAAGCTAGATTTAGTCCAGATATGTGGAAAGAATATTCCGAACACTTTATCGAAGCCATTTAGATACAAAACACCGACTGGAATCCCAGTCGGTGTTTTGCTTGTTTAGAACAAATTTATCTTTTTATTGGAACTTTTTTGAAGCCTTCAAAGCATTTCCACAAAATAAAAACCACAAACTAAATAGATGATTACTCAGTATCCTACGGATTCTATAGCAATGGAAATAATGTGTGTAACCGAAATGAATTAGGGCGTCAGTGGATTCATCAACTTGACGCCCTTTGAAGTTCGGTAGGCAAAGAGACCTTGGCTCTTGTCGGTACAGTTATTTCCATTACTATAAAGACATCCGTAAGGATACGAAGTAATCATCTAGCAGTAACCATTTAGCAGTTTTATTTTGCTTGAAATGCTTCGAAGTCGAATGCTTCGCCTTTGATTTTGTCCGGTAAGATGAGCGCGATTAAAATACCGATCAGCGCCGGTCCCATCCATCCCAGTGACAAGCTTTGTAGTGGAAGAATGTCCAAGGCTTTTACTAATCCTTCCAATTTCAATGCAGAAGCAACACTGGAAACAGTTGAAATAATCGTTGTCAACGCAACCGTCAGCTGCATCCCACTCTTCGAGAACGCCACTTTCTTGTTCACTAATACTAAAAACGCAATCACAACCGTAATTGGATATAAAATCATCAATATTGGAAGTGAGAAGGCAATGATTGTTTGAAGTCCAAGCGTTGCTACGCCAAATCCGATGAGCGTAAACACAGTCGCATACACTTTATAAGAGAAGCGCGGGAATGTTTCTTCGAAGAACTCCCCTACTGATACGATTAATCCTACTGTTGTTGTCAAGCAAGTAATCACAACCATTACCGCCAAAAAGGCTTGTCCAAACGTTCCGAACAACTCACGTGAAGCCATGGTTAATACGTAAGAACCCACGTTTAATGTTGAATCTTGTGCTAGGGCACTCGCCACGTTGAAATGATTCCCAAGGAACGCAAGACCGATATACAACACACTGAATCCAATGGCTGTTACGAACCCCACGCTCATAATTGTTTTCATGTACTCTTTTTTAGAGTTGAAATGGAACTCTTTTAGCGTGTTTACAGCAACGACTGAGAAGGCTACGGCTGCTAAGGCATCTAGGGTATTATATCCTTCCACAAAACCATTTCCAAAAGCGATCGATACGGTTAGAGTTGTTTGTCCTGCTAATTCTGGTGAGCTTTGTCCATATTTAAACGCTCCAACGACCACTAAGATTAAAATTAATCCTGCAAAAATCGGTGTTAAGATTTTACCGATGCTGGATAAGAGTGATGAACGGTTATACGCCAAGAAAAAGGCTACCGCAAAGTAAATCGCTGCATAAATCAGAAGACCTGAATTAGAATCCGGTAAAAACGGCGCTACCCCGATATTATACGATACCGTTGCTGTACGCGGAATCGCAAAGAAAGGTCCAATGGATAAATATAATACTACTAAAAATGCTAATGAGAAGATTGGATGAATCTTTTCGTCCAATTCTTTTTTGAATCCACCATTAATCACTGTTCCAATTAATAACGTTCCAATCGCCAGCCCCACTCCAGATACAATAAATCCGATGACTGCTGGCCAAAATTGATCAGCAGATTGATAGCCTAAGCTTGGTGGAAAAATTAAATTACCTGCTCCAAAGAAAAATCCAAAGAGCAATAAACCTGTTAATAAACCTTTTTTCATCTCTACTCCTTCTAAAAAAAGACCCTTCAAATGCCTTTCTTTGCATCCGAAGGATCCTTTTTTTATTCTTAGTTCATTAAGCTACTGTTGAACCGTTTGGCATCCCTTCTGGTGCAAACAACACTTGGAGAACACCATCTTTTTCAGCCGAAAGAATCATTCCTTGGCTGATTTGTCCACGCATTTTACGAGGTTTCAAGTTCGCAACAATCACGACTTTTTTACCAATAAAAATACTTGGATCTGGGTACCATTCCGCAATCCCTGAAAGGATTTGACGGTGACCACCCGCATCTCCAGCGTCTAAGCGGAATTGAAGCAATTTATCTGCTCCTTCTACCGGACCACATTCAATGACTTCTGCGACTTTCAATTCAATCTTGTCGAAGTCGTCGTATTTGATACTTTCTTTATCGCTTGAAAGTTCTACTTCTTCTGGATTCCAGTCTGAGTTTTCTTCTTCCACTGCTGCTCCACCCATTTTTGCTTGGATATAAGCCACTTCTTCTTCAACGTCTAAACGTGGGAAGATTGGTTGCCCTTTTTCAACCACTTTCGTCCCTTCAGGAATGACACCGAATGTGTGTAATGAAGGGTAATCCATTAACGCACTGTCCGTAATTCCTAATTGAGCCAAGATTTGGCCAGGAGTTTGCGTTAAGAATGGTTGTAAGGCAACGGCAATGATTCGTAAGCTTTCTGCTAAGTAGTTCATTGTACGCGCTAATTCTTCTTGGCGTGCTTCATCTTTCACAGCTGCCCAAGGAGTTGTTTCATCGATATATTTATTCGTACGAGAAACAAATTTCCAGATTGCAGCAAGTGCCACTGAGAATTGCATGTTTTCCATCGCTTCTTCGACTTCCACGATCATCGCTTTGGAAGCATCGACTAATTCTTGGTCAAATGTGGAAACAGGTGCAGTATATGCAGGAATGGTTCCATCGAAATACTTATTAATCATCGCAACAGTACGGTTTAATAAGTTTCCTAAGTCATTGGCTAAGTCATAGTTAATTCGTTCTACGAATGATTCTGGAGTGAAAATTCCGTCAGAACCGAATGGCACTTCACGTAATAAGTAGTAACGAAGTGCATCTAATCCATAACGTTCGATTAATGTATTAGGGTCTACGACGTTTCCTTTTGATTTAGACATTTTGCCGTCTTTCATCAATAACCAACCATGTGCGAAAATTTTCTTCGGTAATGGTAAATCTAAGGCCATTAACATAATTGGCCAGTAAATCGTGTGGAAACGAACGATTTCTTTTCCGATGAAATGCACATCCGCTGGCCAGTAGCGATTAAATAATGTTTCATCATCGCTACCATATCCTAGTGCTGTAATATAGTTCGATAACGCATCAATCCATACGTAAACCACGTGTTTTGGATCGTTTGGCACTGGAATCCCCCAATCAAACGACGTACGCGAAACCGCTAAGTCTTCCAAACCTGGCTTGATGAAGTTGTTAATCATTTCATTTTTACGTGATTCAGGTTGAATGAAATCTGGATGCTCTTCGTAGTATTGCAATAAGCGGTCAGCATATTTGCTCATTCTGAAGAAATAAGATTCTTCTTTAACAAGCTCTACTTCATGTCCACTTGGCGCAACCCCACCAATCATATTTCCTTCAGCATCACGGTATACTTCTACCAATTGTGTTTCTGTGAAGTACTCTTCGTCGGATACAGAATACCAACCTTCGTATTCACCAAGGTAGATGTCTCCATTATCGACAAGCTTTTGGAAAATCTTTTGAACAGCTTTCGTATGGCGTGGTTGAGTTGTACGAATAAAATCATCATAAGAGATATCTAACTTTTTCCACAAATCTTGAATGCCGAAAATGATTTTATCGACAAATTCAATTTCTGAAACGCCTGCCTCTTTCGCTTTTTCTTGGATTTTTTGTCCGTGTTCATCTGTTCCTGTTAAAAAGTAAGTGTCAAAACCTTGTAATTTTTTGTAGCGGACCATCGCGTCACTGGCTACAGTTGTATAGGCATGACCAATATGTAAATTACCACTCGGATAGTAAATCGGAGTCGTTAAATAGAATGTTTTTTTGTCTTCAGCCATGTTGGGAAGAGCCTCCTTGAAATTCTTTAAACATAGGGTTAGTATACCATACCTATCAAAAAAATACGAGAAGTGAAAACAAAGTGGAGCGTGCTTAAATAAGAACTTCACTAATTTCTGCAAAGATTTAGTTTGATGCTTCTAGAATTTGTTTTGAGTTGATGATTTCTTCGAATCCTTGCGGATTCTTTTTATAATCGCTGTTACGGGGCACCGGTGCAAGCCTAGGTCTTGCACCTTCGAAGCTTCAAACGCGGAGTACGGGATTTTTCCCTACTCCGCGTAGTTCACATTCGATGCGATTCCCCGTTACTGCGATTATAAAATCCGCAAGCTTCTCCGAAATCATCTATATAGAAATCCAACTGAATTGAGTTCTTTTTCTGCTCCACAATGTTTTCAGTTTGCTTCTCGTATTTTTTTGAGTGCTTGGGTACTAAGACCGTTCCTGGAGATTAGATGGATGGAGTAAAGAAAACTTCAAAAGAGAATAGAAAAAAGAGAAGGGGGAGACCTTCTCTTTGGGTGGAGATAACGTATTCTATTTATTTCTTTTTACGATTTAGAATCGCGTTCAGGATTACGGCAAGGATGCTGGCCATCACGATTCCGTTTGAGAAAAACATTCGAAATGCAGTTGGGAGGCTATTGAAGAGATTGCTATTATTGAATCCAACCCCTACTGCAATAGACACCGCTGCAATGAGAAAGTTATGCTCATTATTGACAAAATCTACACGAGCAAGCATTTGCATTCCTTGAAGCGATACGAATCTAAACATAACGATCATTGCCCCACCAATGACGGGACTTGGAATGATTTGTGCAAGAGCTCCAAACTTTGGAAGTAGTCCAAGGAGAACAAGAAAGCCTGCTGCATAGTAAATCGGTAGTCGTGTTTTAATTCCGGACATTTTCACTAAACCAACATTTTGAGAGAAGCCTGTATAAGGGAATGTATTAAACACCCCACCAAGGAGTACCGCTAATCCTTCTGCTCGGTATCCGTTGCGAAGTCGTGTTGCATCGATTGGATCCTTCGTAATATCGGATAAGGCAAGATAGACCCCTGTTGATTCCACCATTGATACCGTCGCAATAATACACAACATCACGATGGAAGAAAATTCAAATGTTGGAGCCCCAAAATAAAACACGGTAGGAATATGAAAGATGGGTGCTTAGCTCACAGGTGTAAAGTTCACTTGACCCATTCCTGAAGCAATCAAGGTCCCAATTACTAAACCTAGTAGGATCGAAATGGATTTGAGGAATCCTTTTATAAAAATATTAACGACTAAAATAATGAGAACTGTAATGAGAGCGAGTATTAAACTATCTAGAGACGGATTTGCCACGTTATTTCCCATATTTCCAATGGCAACCGGAATGAGTGTGAGTCCGATAGTCGTAATCACAGAGCCGGTGACAATGGCAGGAAAATAGTTCGCCAGTTTTGAGAAGATTCCCGAAACTAAAACTACAAAAATCCCAGAGACAATCAGCGCACCAAATATCGCTCCACTTCCATGGCTCTGTCCAATAATCGTTAATGGGGCTACCGATTGGAAAGCCACGCCTAAAACGACTGGAAGACCAATTCCAAAATATTTATTGAGTTGTAGCTGAAGAAAAGTGGCTACCCCACACATAAAAATATCTGTTGAGACTAGATATGTCAGTTGTTCGCTATTATAGCCAAGCGCCTGTCCAATCATCATCGGTACTAAAATCGAACCTGAATACATTGCTAATAGATGTTGAAGTCCCAGTACCATTGCCCTGGAATGCTTTTCCTGTTGCATTATAGGTCCGCCTCCTTAAACACGACTTTCCCGTTTTCAAACCGTTCTAGACGTGCAAGAGAAAAGACTGGAATGCTCGCTTCTTCTAATAACCGTCTTCCATCTTGGAAAGATTTCTCGATGACAATTCCAACCGCTTCTACTTTAGCTCCTGCCTGTTGAACAATCTCTACTAATCCTTTTGCGGCTTGGCCATTCGCTAGAAAATCATCCACAATTAACACTTTATCCTTCTCTGAAAGGTATTTACTTGCAATCGATACTGTATTTGTCACTTGCTTTGTAAAAGAAAACACCTCTGCTGTTAGAATCCCTTCGTTCATCGTGATATTTTTGATTTCTTTGCAAAAATCATTGGAACTTTTAAGGCATCTGCCGTATACAGTGCTGGAGCAATTCCTGACGCTTCAATGGTGACCACTTTTGTAATTCCAGCATCCTGAAACTTCTTAGCAAAAACATCCCCAATTTCTTTCATCAAGTGTAAATCTACCTGATGCGTTAAAAACGAGTCTACTTTAAGGATATTTTCACCTAACACATAACCATCTTTTAAAATACGAGCTTCTAATGTTTCCATAACTCCTCCTTAAACCTGGGGATTAAAAAACGGACGTTAATAACTTGCTGGATTGAGATAGTTCTTATTTTACAGTTACAACTCTCGTTTTTCAACTGTTTATAGAGTCTTTTTTCTATTTTTTACGAATAATTAGCTCATTTTCCTTTTTAATGTTCTTTTTGGATCCTTCTCCAACAAAAAAACGAGCAGAAAATCTGCTCGTTTTGCTTCTCTTTAATTGTTTGTAGGTTCGTTTTGTTTAAATGCCCAAAACCTTTGTCCCACATAGTTTAGCAATACAAAAAGGCCCATTCCAGTCACTAAAGCCAAGTTTCCTTGAAGCTTTTCACCAAGACCTTCAAACAAGTACAACACAAGTGGTTTCGCGATGCCATATGCTACGATATAACAAACCGTGATATTAATGGTAAAGCGAACAATCGATTTTTTCGTCGTTTCTTCCACTTTAAACGTAAACTTTTTATTCAGAAAATAACTTAAAACACTGCCACAAAGATAATTCATCGCCGAAGAAACCCAGTATCCCAAGTTTAAAATATTATAACAAAAGAACATGATAGCCATTCCAAATATTGTATTGACCACTCCCACAGCAATAAAGGTTAGAAAGGTCTTATCGAACACCTTTTTCAATTTTTCTTGCACGTTCTCGCCTCCCAAGTCTCAAGTTCATCCTATTATACAATAAACTGCAAAATAAAACACAACTCATGAGATCATAAGTTGTGCTTTGATAGTTGTTATTATAGAAAGATTATTCTTCCTCTTCTTCGTCGAAGTCGCTATCAAGGTCTTCGTCATCAATGATGATTAGATCTTCTTCCACACTCACTTCATCTTCTAGGTCTTCATCTGCACCTAATTCATTTAAGTCAGAACGGTAGGCATCGATTTCATCTTCATCATCGTCGTCTAAATCAACATCGATATCATCGTCTAAGTCATCGCTATCAAGATCTTCATCATCAAGAAGTTCCTCATCTTCTGGATCATCGTCATTGTAATCGATAAGATCATCTTCAGTTCCGAACGCGTTAACTTTCTTACGTTTCTTACGAGGTTTCTTCACTTCTTCATCTTCCATTGATGTTGCAATTTCTTCATCGATTGAGTCAATTGGATACCAATCGCGTAGACCCCAGCGATTATCTCCAAGTGAGATAAAGCTTCCATCAATATTTAAATCTGTGTAAAAACGAGCCATACGAGCTTCTAATGCTTCGTCGCTTAATTCCATGTATTCTTGAATTTCTACTAATAATTGATTGAAATCTAAAACTTCATTCTTCGCTTCTAAAATAGCATGCGCTACTTCGACCATTGATAATTCGTTTTTGTTAATGCCATCGAGTTTCTTTAATTCCAATGGTTACACTTCCTTTCCAGTTCATCTTAAACAGTATAGCATAATTTTTAAAGTTTATGCTAGTTTAGCGAGATTTTTTATACATTTTCCTTGATTTGAAGCTGAAAGGTCACTAAAGAGCTCGTAATCAGTTGTTTTTGTTGGAATAATTGGTATTCCAGTACTAATAACACCATCTCTTCCGTCTCTTCGAGGTGTAATTGTTTGGTTTGAATCTCAAAATGCATTTGTCTTCCTGCGCCTAACTCATAAATCCCTTTAGTCGCCTTCGTATGATTGAAGTCCATTTGACTACGCGCATCGCCTTGACGGTGTAAAGTGACATGCGGGACCGCTTCTGTTGTATTCACTTCTACTTTTACTCGTGTATTCGTTTCTTCTTCTACATAACTGAGTACAAAACCAGAGTCCTTACGAAGACGAGTCGCATCCGCAAACATGCGTTGCTTCATCGTTTCCCCGCCTTGACTCAATACCGTTTCAATCGTTAATTTCATATGCCATCCCCCTCTCAAGCCTGTATCTTGTTTCTTCCTACCCACCCTTTTGGATTGTTAGTGCTCAAGCAAACTCCACGTTGCAACACTTTTCCAAAAGGTTTGTAAATTCAAAAAAGCCTTTGACGGCAGTGAAACCTAAGAAACTTTTTTGGGTGGAAGAACCTTACAAATTCTACTGTAGTTGTCTTGTACACAAACTACAACGCACCCAACCTCATTCTTATCCATCCAACCTTCTTTGAATTCCAAAAGGGCAAGCAAACTCTGCGTTGCAGCTCCATTCCAAAAAGGTTTAAAAATTCAAAAAGCCTTTGATGGCGGAGAATTTTTCGGATTCTATAGTAGCAGTAATAGGGAAAGCATTAAAACGAATAAGGGGGAGTTAGGAATTTATTTCCTTACTCCCCCTTTGAGGCTTTAAAGGCGAGAGACTTTGGCTCGAGCCGTTGCCCTATTACAGCTATTATGAAGACATCCGAAAAATACGTAGCCATCAAACATATATATTTTAGTATTTCGCTAACTCTTGTTGTAATAGTTGGTTGACAATGCCAGGGTTTGCTTTCCCTTTCGTTTGCTTCATAATCTGCCCAACTAAGAACCCAACAGCACGGTCTTTCCCATTCTTGAAGTCTTCAATAGACTGTGCATTGTTAGCCAACACCTCTTGAATAATCGGTAATAATTGAGCAGGATCACTCAATTGAACCATACCGTGTTTTTCAACTACGCCTTTTGCAGTTCCGCCTTCTTCGGCTAATAACAAGAAGACTTTCTTCGCCAATTTCGAACTGATGGTTCCGTCCGCGATTAACTGAATCATTTCTGCTAAGCTTTCTGGCGTTAATTTCAAGTCTTTTAATTCTAATTTCTTGCTATTCATGTGCGCTGAGATGTCACCCATTAACCAGTTTGACGCTTGTTTAGGGTCGGCTCCAGCAGCAACTGTTGCATCGAAGAAATCAGACATTTCTTTTGTTAACGTTAATACCATTGCATCATATTCCGGTAAGCCAAATTCGCTCACATAACGTTCACGACGTTTGCTTGGCATTTCAGGAATCGAAGCACGCACTTCTTCAATCCATTCATTTGAGATTTGGAAGTTTGGTAGGTCTGGTTCTGGGAAGTAACGGTAGTCACTTGAACCTTCTTTGACACGCATTAAGATGGTTTGACCCGTCGCATCATCAAAACGACGTGTTTCTTGTAGGATTTCTCCTCCATTACGTAGGACGTTCGCTTGACGAACTTCTTCGAACGCTAACCCTTTTCGGACGTTGTTAAATGAGTTTAAGTTTTTCAACTCTGTTTTTGTACCGAATTTTTCTTGACCATAAGGACGAATTGAAATGTTCGCGTCACAACGCATGGAACCTTCTTCCATCTTCACGTCAGAAACACCTGTAAACATGATGATTTGACGAAGGGCTTCAAGATACGCATACGCTTCTTCAGGAGAACGCATATCCGCTTCTGATACAATTTCGATCAGTGGAGTTCCTTGACGGTTTAAGTCCACATAGGAGAATCCGTCTGTTCCGTGCGTATTTTTACCTGCATCTTCTTCAAGGTGAACACGTTCAATACGAATGCGTTTTGTTTGTTCTTCTACTTCGATATCAATCCAGCCATCATGACCGATTGGGTAATCAAATTGAGAGATTTGGTACGCTTTTGGATTATCAGGGTAGAAATAGTTTTTACGGTCGAATTTTGTATCTTGAGAAATGGTACAGTTCAACGCAAGAGCTGCACGCATGCCGAATTCTAACGCGCGTTTATTGACGACAGGAAGCACCCCTGGATATCCCCAGTCGATTACGTTTGTATTTGTATTTGGTTCCGCACCGAAATGCGCTGGTGATGGAGAGAACATTTTTGAATCAGTTTTTAATTCAACGTGGCACTCTAAACCAATAATTGTTTCAAAGTTCATGTCATTGTTCCTCCTTATAATTGTGGGCGGCGTAAGTAGTAATCATTTGCTTGTTCAAATGCATACGCTGCTTGATAAATCGTTTTTTCTTGGAAGTAATTTCCGATTAATTGAATTCCGACTGGTAAGCCTTCGCTTGTGAAGCCAGCAGGAACTGAAATTGCTGGTAGTCCAGCTAAGTTTACAGGAACGGTTAATAAGTCCGCCATGTACATTGCAAGAGGATCATCGCTGTGTTCGCCTAATCCAAATGCTGCAGAAGTCGTTACAGGACCTAAGATTAAATCATGGTTTTCAAATACTTTTGCAAAGTCTTGTTTGATTAATGTACGTACTTGTCCTGCTTTCTTGAAGTAAGCATCGTAGTATCCTGAACTTAAGCTGAATGTTCCAAGCATGATACGACGTTTTACTTCCATTCCGAAACCTTCAGAACGGCTCTTCACGTATAAATCTTCTAATGTTTCTGCTTCTGTTGAACGGTGACCATAACGGATTCCGTCAAAACGTTGCAAGTTCGAAGAGGCTTCAGAAGAAGCGATAATATAGTACGCTGGAATCCCGTATTTAGAGTGAGGTAGACTCACTTCTTCAACGATAGCGCCCATTTCACGGTATTGGTCAGCCGCTTTTAATACAGCTGCTTGAACCTGCGCGTCTACACCTTCTGCAAAATATTCTTTTGGCAACGCGATACGCATGCCTTTAATGTCGCCTGTTAATCCTTTATGGTAAGCAGGAACTTCTTGTGGCACACTTGTTGAATCGCGGTGGTCATATCCAGAAATCGCGCTTAATACTAAGGCGTTATCTTGAACGGTACGTGTAAATGGTCCGATTTGGTCTAAGCTTGACGCAAAGGCAATCAAACCGTAACGAGAAATACGGCCATATGTTGGTTTCATCCCAACAATTCCTGTGAAACTTGCAGGTTGGCGGATAGAACCACCTGTATCAGAACCAAGAGATGCTAGTACTTCGCCTGAAGCAACCGCAGCGGCAGAACCACCTGAAGATCCACCAGGCACTTTTGTTAGGTCCCAAGGATTCTTTGTTTTCTTGAAGTAAGAAGTTTCTGTTGAACCACCCATGGCAAATTCGTCCATGTTTAGTTTCCCAACGTTCACCGCACCTTCTGCTTTTAATAATTCCATCACGTACGCGTCGTAAATTGGGTTGAAGTCTTCTAACATACGGCTTGAAGCAGTTGTTAAAAGGTCACGTGTTACGATATTGTCTTTAATCCCGATTGGAAGACCTTGAAGAGAAGCTTCTTCTCCGTAACCTTTTGCATCAGCAGCTGCTGCTTGTTGCAGAGCTTCTTCTTCATTTAATGTCACGAACGCTTCTACTTTAGGTTCTAAAGCATGGATACGCTCGAATGTTTCTTTGGTTAATTCCACAGAAGTGAATTCTTTATTACGAAGACCTTCGTGAAGCTCAACTAATGTTTTGTTTTCAATAATACTCATGCTTCACCCTCCTCGTTTTCACCCATAATTGCAGGCACTTGAATAAATCCATCTTCGCTTGTTTTTACATTACGCATTAATAAGTCGCGGTCTGTTCCTTTTTCAGCAACATCTTCACGCATGACATTCACTAATGGGTAGCCATGTGTCGTTACAGGAACTCCTGTCGTATCCACTTCTTTTAATTGTTCCACCATATCAATGATATCGCTCATTTGTTCTGTAAAATGAAGGATTTCATTATCGGCAAAAGCTAGCTTTGCAAGTTTGGCAACGTGTCTAACTTCTTTTTCCTCAATGGCCATTTCTTTTCCTCGCTTTCAAAATCATTACTTTTCTATTGTAAACACTTTAAGCATTGTTATCAATATTAATCGAATATATGGTAAGTGAACACACCTTGCGTTAAATCTTGCATCAAGAACGCCTCTACTCCATTAATGGAACTGATGCGCACTTCTACTGGAGTGGTTTTTGATAAATATTTATTCGCCGCATCTGTGACATGTTGCGCTAAGGCAATGATTTCAGATTCGCCATAAAATTGCGTCATAATATTCACGACCATTTTTTTCGCCACATTATCTTGATATTTCACTCGAGCTGTAACCCCTGAAAGATTTGGGAAGAAGTTTTGTACTTCCGTCTTGAAATTCTCAAAAGCGGTAGATTCTTCCGTTGCCGCTTCGTTTACTAGCGGTAGCACTGTCACTTTCTGGTTCACATTTGTCCAATTCGTAATTTCGGTTCCTTCAACAGAAGTCGCTTCTAAGACATACACGCCTCCACCAATGTCATCTTTTGAAGTTTGTCTAAAGACCCCAAAGACAATTGGCACAGCTTTAAGCGCATCATTTTGACGCAGTCTTGTTAAGATTTGGTTCACGATCGTTTTAGCTTGTTCAATCATGACTTCTTTTGAAATTTCAGTTTCTGCATCACGATCGCCATTGGTATAGTAATCCACACTATTCATCGCAACCCCAATACTAATTCCACCTAATTCAAAATTGTTCTCTGTTTGAATCATGTAGTCTTGTTCCAAAATTTGCGCTAAATAAAGTGGAGCACGTCCAGTCGGAGAAGTGTCCCCATTATCAGCAGGGTTGAGCCCTTCTGGATTTTTATCACTTTTACGAGCAATCCATTTTGCAGTTGTCTCCGCATCGATGATTTGCCCCTCACGATAAAAATATTGATTTGTAGGAAATACATTTCTTGAAAGGTCTATTAAACCTGTCTCAAAATTTTTCAAGTTAAAGCCCGTATTCAAGCTTAAAGTTGCTCCACGGTTTTGGCTCACTTGATATTTCCCATTTGTAATCAACGCACGATAAAAATTATTGGAGAGTTGATTTGTCGTAGACTGAACCACTTTTGTATTGGTATCATTTTTCGTATTTGTATTTTGGCGATTGGCTTGAGTAATATCTGCGCACGCGGCTAAGGTGAACACACTCATTAACCCTAATAACCCCAAGCGTAATTTATGTTTCATGTGAGTTCCTTTCTATGCAAGAGAATCCAGAAACTGTTGTTCACTCCACACTTCAATCCCTAGTGCGTTGGCTTTATCCAACTTGCTCCCGGCTGAATGTCCAGCAATCACAACGTCTGTCTTCTTAGAAACAGAGCCTGTTACTTTTGCTCCAAGCGATTCCAATTTTTCTTTTGCATCTTGTCTTGTTAATTGTTCTAATGTCCCTGTTAATACAACGGTCTTACCACTAAGGACGTGTCCTGAAGCGATAGAATCGTCTTTTGTCACTCCAAGATAGGTCATATTCACGCCTCTATCTTGCAATTCTTGAATTAACTGTTGAACAGATGGTTGTTCAAAATAAGTTTTTACACTATAAGCAATAATATCACCTAAACCATCAATTTCCAACAATTGTTCAATGCTCGCCTCTTGTAAAGCCTTCATATTTCCAAAATGTTGTGCCAATTCTTTAGCAGCCTTGGTTCCGACATGACGAATTCCCAGCCCTGTTAGAAGGCGTTCCAAGGAATTGGCTTTACTCTGTTCGATAGCTTCAAGAATATTTTCCGCACTCTTTTGTTGAATTTTGTCTAAGACTAATAGCTGATCCATAGTTAAATTGTATAAATCTGCCACATCTAGAACTAGACCTTCTTCAAAAAGTTGCTTCATCACACGTGGCCCAATTCCACTCATATTCATCGCATTTCGTGAAACAAAGTGGCTCATCCTTGCTGTCAATTGAGCAGGGCATTTTGGATTCAAGCAGCGAATCGCTACCTCTTCTTCCAAATGCTCTAATTTTTCATGACAGGCCGGACAAGTTGTCGGAAACTCGTAAGGCTGGCTCGTTGTAGGACGTTTCTCTAAAATTACGCGTGTGACTTCTGGAATAATATCTCCTGCCTTATGAATCACAACGGTGTCTTCTAGACGAATGTCACGCTCCTTAATCAAGTCAATATTATGCAAGCTCGCACGGCGTACCGTCGTTCCTGCTAATTGAACAGGATCCATCACTGCAGTTGGGGTAACCACTCCGGTACGTCCCACCGTCCACTCCACATCGCGGACAACCGTTCGCGCTTCTTCCGCTGGGAATTTGTACGCAATGGCCCAACGCGGTGCTTTTACCGTATAGCCGATTTCTTCTTGAGTGGCAAAATCATTGACCTTAATCACCATACCGTCGATTTCGTATGGTAATTCTTGGCGTTTCTCACCAATCGTCTCGATGTAATTCCACACTTCATCAATCGTTTGGCATTTTAAGCGCTCAGGATTGGTTACAAAACCAATCTCTGCCATCTTCTCCAACAACTCTTCTTGGGTTGAAACATTTAGCTCTTCCACACTTGGACTACTATATAGAAAGACGGACAAGTTTCGCTTCGCCGCAATTTTAGGGTCAAGTTGGCGTAGGCTTCCTGCCGCTGCATTTCTTGGATTGGCAAAAACTTCAAGTCCTTCTTCTTCGCGCGACTCGTTTAATGCCACGAATGATTTTTTCGGCATATAACATTCACCACGCACTTCGATATTCCAAGGCTCTTTTAAAGACAATGGTACTGATTTAATGGTACGCACATTGCCCGTTACATCTTCACCTGTCGTCCCATCTCCACGGGTTGCCCCAAGTTGAAGCTGCCCGTTTTGATACGTCAACGCAATAGAAAGTCCATCGATTTTTAGTTCACATACATACTCGATTGCTCGGTTCGTTAACTTGCGAAGACGCGCATCAAACTCTTCCAAATCTTCCTTCGAAAAGGCATTTGAAAGGCTGAGCATCGGATTGGTGTGAGTGACCTTCTGGAACTGCTCGAGCACTTCTCCCCCCACCCGTTGCGTAGGAGAATCAGCCGTCACGAACTCTGGATATTCCTTTTCTAAAGCTAGTAATTCATGATAAGCCTTATCGTACTCTGCATCTGTTGCAGTGGGTTTATCTTCCACATAATACTCATGACTCCAACGATTTAATTGTTCTTTAAGTTGTTCAATTCTTTGTTGAATCGTTGTATTCATCTTCATCCTCTATTCTTTGATTTTTTCAATTGGGGCAAAACTTGCAAGGAGTCGCTTGATTCCCATCCCTGCAAAAGCCACGTCAAGTTCTTGACGATCTCCTTCACCGGTAATACGGACTACCGTTCCTGTTCCCCATTTTTTATGCGATACTTTCATACCAACTGTCCATCCATCAGTTGAAGTAGACGTTGGCGTTGGTTTTTCTACGCGCTGAATGTTTGCTGTAGAGTGAGGTTTCTTTTGTAAATACCCCTCATTCTTTTGCGCACTCGTGTTGCGGTAACGATCAAATAGTCCCCCACCTGTTGCAGAAGAACCTCTGTTATAACTTGGTTTTTCTGAGTAGAAACTACTTGAATAATAAGAATCGCTAATCGTTTCTCCTTCTTTTTGAAGAAGTTTATCATCAATTTCTTGCATAAAACGAGACTCGCGGTAATGTTGCATTTTCCCGTAGAGCAGTCTTGAATACGCACGTGTCATAAAGAGCTTTTTCTCTGCACGTGTAATCCCTACGTAGGCCAATCGACGTTCCTCTTCTTCATCACCTTCTTGTAAGGTTCTTGCAGAAGGAAAAATTCCGTCTTCCATCCCTACAAGAAACACGACCGGGAACTCTAACCCTTTTGCCGCATGCAAGGTCATCAATGTAATTTGTGAAGCACTCGTTTCTTCTTCATTTTCCATATCCGTCACTAAGGATAAATCCGTTAAGAATTGGACTAAAGCTGTTTCTTCTGCTTCAGAATCGAACCGTTTTTCTTCGAACTCTTTAGCTACGGATAAGAATTCCCGCATATTATCGATTCGCGCATCTGCTTCCATCGTATGCGCCTGTTCAAGAGAAGCAATGTAGCCTGATTTTATCATGACTTCTTCGATTAAATCGGTTAGCGAGACGAACTCTTGCATCTTCGTTAAATCGCTAATCAATTTCGCAAAATCGGCTAATCCTTTTCCTGCTTTCCCACTAATCCCATTAAGAGTCGTCTCAGCGGAAGCTTCTAAAAGAGAAAAACCGTGCATTTGAGCAAAGTCTTCTAATTTTTCAATACTCTTTCCACCAATACCACGTTTTGGCGCATTCACAACACGTCTGAAGCTAAAGTCATCGGTCGGGTTCACTAATAAACGTAAATAGGCTAGTAAATCCTTGATTTCCATGCGCTCGTAGAATCGTTGCCCCCCTACCATTTTGAAAGGCATATTCGCTTTTAATAAATCTTCTTCCAGGGTCCGTGATTGGGCATTACTACGGTATAAAACTGCAAAATCACTATAATCGTATCCGTCAAAATTCACCATCTTTTGAATCGTTCTCATCACATAACGAGACTCTTCATAACCGGAAGCCGCACAATAATAGGTAATCTTGTCCCCTGCTTCATTTTCGGTCCATAGCTCTTTTGGTTTACGATTTTGATTATTTTCAATTACTTGATTGGCCGCTTTTAAAATTGTCTTCGTTGAACGATAATTTTGCTCTAGTAAGACCACTTTCGCCTGTGGATAATCGTGTTCAAACGACAAGATATTCTCCATATCGGCTCCACGCCAACCGTAAATGCTTTGATCGGCATCCCCAACCACGCAAATATTTTTGAACTTATCCGCTAGCAGTTGAACCAGTAAGTATTGTGCATGGTTTGTATCTTGGTACTCATCCACATGGATATAATGAAATTTTTGTTGATAATACGCTAATACATCTGGATGCTCTTTAAACAATTTCACCGTTAACATGATTAAATCATCAAAGTCAACGGTCATATTTTTGCGTTTTTCTGCTTCGTATTCGACATAGCACTTCGCGGTTATTTGGTCCATGAAGTTTGTATGTGTCTTTGCGAAGGTTTCCGCATCTTCAAAATTATTTTTTGCATTACTAATACTTGCTAAGATTCCACGCGCATCAAACTTATCCGAATCAATATTCAACTTCTGCATAATGCGTTTCATTTCGGATAGTTGATCCCCAGAATCGATAATCGTAAACGACTTTGCAAGACCGATGCGTTCACAATCTCTTCGTAAAATACGAACGCACATCGAGTGGAAAGTGGAGACCCACATATCGCCTGCTTGCTCGCCTACTAGAGCACTAACCCGCTCTTTCATTTCGCTGGCCGCTTTATTCGTAAACGTAATCGCTAGAATATTCCACGGTTGAACTTCTTCCTCAGCTAAAATATAAGCCATTCGATGCGTCAACACGCGCGTCTTTCCACTTCCAGCCCCCGCCATTACGAGAAGCGGACCTTGTGTATGCATGACCGCTTCCTTTTGGCGAGGGTTCATTCCCTTAATTAATTCGCTTGAATTTTTCACTTACTCTTTCCTTTCCTTGAGGAACTATTTTCCATTAAAGAACAAATCTGAAACTTCAATCTCTCCAAGTAGATCCACACTGGACCCTCCACTTAATCGAATCACTCCTAAGATATCTGTCGTTCTCTTAGGTGAAGTTTGGAAAAATTCAAAATCCCATTTTGGTTTCAATAGTGTTAATAAACTTGCTTTTTCGAGCATGGATTCATAAATCGGCACTAGAATCATTTCTTCAGTAGGTTCCTTGTATTCCACTGGAAGTCCTGTGGCTACTCGCGTAATGATTTCCGATAATCCTTTTCCTAGTTGTGCACTTCCAAATTGTTGTTGAACTAAAGGCAATTGATTAATCGATTTCACATAAAAAATACCATTATTTCCCATCAACACTTGAATCGATAGCACCACTGACCCTGAAAGATAATCCACGACTTTAAAAGCAATCCTCTTCAACTCTTGAACCCATTCTGGATTCATCCGACGTGAAGCAATACTATACTTTAATTTTCCAGAGATATATACATCTTCTGTAATTGGTAGAATCGTTACACGATCCTCATAGTCGCGAACAACGGTTAATGAAAAATGGCGTTGAGCTGGCACAAAGGCAGTCAACATACTTGGCCCTTCTTCAATTTTTCCCAAAACTCGCTCGTCAATATCTTGATCGTATAATTCGATAGGTTCTTCATATCGACTATGGACTTGATTACTTTCTAGAAAAGCTGGAAGTCCAATACTTTCTAATAAAGTAGGTAATTCCCCAACATGGGTGACAATCCCATAAGGAGCTACGTTGATTGCATGTTCTTCTAAAAATAATTTTTCGACCGTACGATTTTGAGAAATTTCGGCTAGCTCCAATGATTGGTAATATCTTGTTTTACTACTTAGAGCCACTAATGTGTCTACAGAAACTAAATTCGTCATCAGAAGGAGAGTATCTACTTTTTGGGCAAAATCAAGTAAGGATGCACGGTCATCATAGGAAGACACAATTTCATATTCTGCCATCGAAATAGCAGCCTCGTTCGATTGATGGTAGCTATATACAACATACCCCATCTTTCTAGCAGCAATTGCAACAGATGCAACCTGCTCGTCTCCCCCAATGATTCCGACAATGGATCCTGGTAATAATTGACTCATGTTTATCCTCTCCTTTTGCATACGTTAAAATGAATTTAATTTCTTAAGATCCTCTTCTCACAGATACGGTCGTTTCTTCACTTGGCAATTGATCATATTGATACAATTGGTGTTCTTCAATCATTTGAATCAGCTTTTGTGCATAAGTTGGGTCAGTGGCATATCCTGCATCTTGCAAGGCTTGAGCTGCTTGTTTATAATTTCTAGCCCCTAACACTTTATGATATAGCGTTGGATCCCAATCTACCCCATATGCCAATAGTTGTGCATGAGCTTCCACTGAATCCGCCCAGCTATCATATATACGAAAACGACCATTAATCGTAATCCATGTTTCATTGACAAATTCTGCTGTCTCAAGCACTACATTCGGCTGTACAGTCGTCGCTTTTACCCCATATAAATTATAATATTTGCTCGCTAATAAGCTTTCGCCCCAGTTCGATTCGAGGATTGCTTGCGCCAAACTGACACTTGGCAATACTCCATAATCGCGATATGCTTTTTGGGCAGCTGGAGCAATCGTCTCTATGAAGGTCTCTCTTGTAGACGTCTCTGCCTTGTGCTGCGGTTTATTTTCAGACAACCATGTGATGGTTCCGGCTAAAAGAACACTCGTTACAGCTACGAGGAGAAGCGCCGTCAATTTAGATAATGACTTAAACCACTCTACAAGATGAAACGCGAATTTACTTTTTCTTTTCTTTCTTTTCGCCACAATTTCACCACTTTCTTTATCTTTCAATTTTATCATAAAATACCCTATAAAAAAATGGATACCCCCTTGATTTAAAGAGAGTATCCGTGATTTTAATCATTCATTTTTTATTCTGCATCATTTTCTGGAACAAATACGTTTTTACCGTATTCTAAGTATTTCTGTTGGGCTTTTTCGTCCCTGATCCACTCGAGTAAGCCTTGTTTCTTTGTTCCAATTTGTTTATGTGTAATCCCTACAATTCGAATTTCAATAATATCTTGATAACTCCAGCTTCCATAATTAGTCGCAATGCGTAAGATGGTCACATTCTCTTTGAATTTCCCTTTGCTAACAGCAGCTGTCTTCCATTCCACTCGTACATTTTCTTGACGAATCCAATGATTAGCAATTTGGACTTTTAGCCTTAAATACTCTGCCACCGGATCAGAAGCCACTTCAGGAAGAACGTCCGCATTTCTGGCAATTTTGTGCGCCAGCATCCACTCGTAATCCGTAAACAGCATTGAAATCTTCTGCATATTTTCAGATTTCAATCCTCTCTCTCCATTCTTCCATCTTGTCCAACTTTGCCCGCTAATGCCTAATTCTTGTGTGTAAAATGCTTTTTCTGAGAGATATCTTTCTCGAATGGCATTTACAACAATCAATACAAATGCTTCATGCATCTTCATCACCTCTTATCATAATTATACACCTATTAGGTTCATTTTTCAAATTTTTGTCATTTTTCTACCTCGTATATTATAATAACGTTATCTTTATTGAGAGGTGAGAGTGTGTCCCAAACTTCAAAAAATCCATTTCATATCGGACTACGTACTTTAAAAACCGCTATATCCGTATTTCTTTGCGTTGTGCTATTTAGAGTATTACATCGTGGTTCTCCGATGCTAGCTGCACTGTCCGCCATCTTTAGCCTAAGAACCGACCACGAACAAACCTTTAAATTTGCGCTCTCTCGTTTTGTAGGCAACACTACAGGTGGAGTGGTCGCTATTCTACTGTTCCAATTAAGAGCCATTCTTCCGTACCAAGAATATACGGATTTATTACTAGCACCGATTGGCATTATCTTAATCATTTTATTTTGTAATCAATTCAATAAAACCGGCGTCATTAATTCTTGTTCAACTTTCTTAGTCATTTTCTTTAACGTTGAAGCAGGACAAAACACCGCCTATGCGATTCAAAGAATTTTGGATACCCTCATCGGCGCATTGATTGCCATTGGAGTAAACCATCTTCTTCCAAACCCGCACTTGAAAACTGAAGAAAAAGCGTAAACGAAAAACTACGTTAGGATAACCTAACGTAGTTTTTGTTTTAACGATCTCCACCACGATAGCTATCGGCATTCGTAAAGAACACTTTTTCAATCACATCGATTGGTTTGGATAATAAAATATCTTTTGTTTTGAGCGATTGTACTCTTAGTGTTGGTTTTCCATCTACTAAAGAAATCATCACTAAATTCCCTTGATTTAAGTATGGGAGTGGAGCGTATGGATCTGTTTCAATGGTTTGACTAAGCTCTAATCGATGGTTAGCACCTAACTTGTATAGATTCCATTCATTATTCTTCCGCTCGCTTGCTTCCTCATATCCTTGACTTCGATTCCATTCTTTTTCTTTGGCTTTAGAAGATAGTAGATACACTTGATCTTCCACTACATACACACTCGTATTTTCAAAAGCCATTGTCTCGGTCGATTCAATCTCAGTGAATTGTTTCGTCTTCGCATCAAAAGTCATCCAATAGAATTGATTTTCTTTCGAAAAAGACGACCCCATGACAAGACGTTGGGGATCATAGACTCTCTCCCTTGAAGCAGTTCTCCAGTGAAAAGATTGTAATTTTTCTGGCAAATCCACTCTTTCCACTTTAGAAGGAGTTCCCGTCTTCAAGTCAATCGAAAACGTTAATAGATAAGACTTCGACTGTGCTTGACCTGCATCACTCCATTGTATCGCTGCATATAAAGTATCCCCGTCTCTATAGAAGCTAGGCGATTCAATATACGTACGGTCTCCGCGGATTTCTTTTGGAATGGATACCGTATTGGAAACTATCTCTTTCGTCTCGGTATTCATCAATGTATACCCAATCGCTGGATTTGAATTCGTCTGATACACATTGAATTGTGCCCCGTAATAAAGTTTATATCCTTTAAAAGTGATGGAAGTTCCGTAGCGCGGTCTATTGAGCAGTGAAAAATCTCTCATTTCATTTCGTTTACCGTACGAATAAGGATTTTCTCCGAACCCGATTCGCTTCACTTCTCCATCTAAAAGTGCATAAGTAGCACCATTATGATTGGTAATATCTTGTGTATAGGGAGTAAACTGAAACATTGCCCCTTCAACAAGTTTTTTCTCTTCTTGCGATAACTGCAGAGATGCAGGAGCAGGTTTGACATCTTTATAGACTGCAAATCCTACACTACTAAGGAACATGAGACCACCGAGCGCAAAGATGACTGTTGCAAATTTTCTTGATTTCATTGTTCAAACCTCCTTATACGCTCACCTTATGATTTAATAAATAATCACTGAGTAATAAATTTCCGATAATCCACACGAATATTCCCGTCCCTAAATATAGAATTGTTTCAGACCCGATGAAATGGAAAGTCCATTGGTATCTAGAGACTATTCCTACATAAAGAATAGCGATTAAGATATATCCGATGATGCTCATTAATTTCATCGTTGTGGATTTCTTTTCAACTCCTACCACTAATAAAGTGATTTGGAAGATGGTAATAATAGTAGCTACTCCAAATAGGAAGAAGAATAAAAATTGAGTCGCATATTTTGGAACAACTGTCTGCATAACAGTGGAATTCGTTACAAGAGACCACGGTGTCACATGATGGGAATCAAGACTCGGAATAAATAATTTTGAAAGGGTGTAATTTAAGAATACCCCAATCACTTGAACGCCTTGTAGGAAGAACGTGATAATCAGCATTGTTAGTAACTTCGATAAATACACACTAAAGCGAGACCCCGGCAACATCAATAAACGGTAAATGAAGGAGCCTTTTGTACTCCACTCCGTAGACCAAATCACCGCACTATAGACAAGAATGGCCACTCCAGCGAAAAATACAGGTAATCCAATATTGTTTTCCACAAGAATTACTCGAAGAATTTCTTCTTTTTCAGTTAAATTTCTCATTCCACTTAGTAGTCCGGCATTCACTATCGTTAGAAACTGAAGACCGATTTGAATCAACACTTGAATCAGCGCGGTAACGAGAATAAATCCTTTGGCTTGACCTAAATTATAAAGCGTTAGTTGAATGACTTTTCTCATTGTAAGTATACCTCCCTCATCACATCTACGATAGACTTCCCTTCTTCTTCACGAACTTGTTCTGGATAAAATTCTTTAACGATTTTTCCTCCGTCTAGTAAGAGTGCCTTGTCTACAATGTACTCAATATCATTAATTTCATGTGTTGTAATTAATACGCCTCGTCCGTCTAATAAATCACTCGTAAACACGCGTGCAATCTCTTCACGTGTAAAGACGTCAATTCCGGAGAATGGTTCGTCCATCAAAATATAATCCGTGTCTAGTCCCATTCCAAGCAGTAAATTCAACTTGGCTACATTCCCTTTTGAAAGAGACCTCACTTCGTCTTTTAAGTTTAATCGGAAGAACTTCAATAAATGTTCTTCTTTCGAACGATTCCAGTTTGGATAGAAGGTACGCATAAAATCAATCGCTTCATCTACCGTTTGATTTGGGGAGATAATAGAACTATCCGTAATATAGCTGACTTTTTCAGCAAACACCTTACGCACTGGCATATCATCAATCACGATTTGTCCCTTGTCATAAGGGAGTAAACCTGCAATGGAATTCATAATGGTCGTTTTCCCAATCCCATTCACACCGATAAGCGCTGTGACTTCCCCTTTTTTGGCATTAAACGAAATATCATCTAACACTTGTTTTTTTCCAAATTTCTTACTTAAATTTTGTACCGTTAACATTTAGAACTCTCCTTCCTATCACAATTTTTGGCTAAGATGATCGATAATTTCTTTTTGAGAGAGCTTAAGCGGTGCGATGGCATCGACAAAACTCGTAATCGCTTCTTCCAACATTTCTTCTTTCAGCTGTTCGATTCTATCCTCATCTTCTGTCACTCTACTCATTACATTATTTCCCGTTGTCACAAGACCAATAGCCTCCATTTCATGAAATGCCCTTTGAACCGTATTCGGATTCACTTGCATCACCTGAGCCAGTTCTCGTCTACTTGGCATTTCTTGTCCGGGTTTTAGCCGTTTAGATACTATTTCCGCTTTGAAATACGCGACAATTTGCTCGTAAACCGGACTTCTTTTATCAAATACAATCATCGGCTGCTCCTTTCTTTCGATTGCATCAGTGTATTAATCGAATAATACACTTTCTTTTAACTGTATTATGCGCTTAGTACACTCGTTTGTCAATAGCGTTTTCAAAAATATTTTTAGAAAATAAAAAAGACGACCCCTTTGAGTCGTCTCCATCATTATTGTAATTTCAATTTCACGATTTCTTGCAAGATTAAGTTCGCCATCTCGGCTGCTCCAGTATCATTTGGATGAATTTCATCCTCAAAGAGCAACTCTTTCGTACGTCCCCTCGCATAGGTTCCCCAGTCGATTAAATGCACATTTGGATACCGTTCAGCGGCTGCTTTCAGCTGATCGTTTACTTCTTTAGCCCATTTAATCTCATAGCCTGCCGTTACTAAGAAAATGTCACGGTTGCCTGCTGCTTGAATGAGAGAATCGATTTGCGCACTTGCAAAGGCTCCGTTTGAACCGAGTACAAATACGACCGTTTGAGATAATCTTCCTTGTTGCACTAGTTTTTGAACGACAGGAGTACTGTAGTACAATTGACGTCCCACTTCACCGTCCACATAAGCATTTGGAAAGACTTCTCTTAATTTATTGGCGGAAGCTAAGAGAACGGAATCTCCTACAAAGGTGATTGGCGTTTGTCGAACTTGTTGTTCTATATTGGCCTTTACCTCCGAATTTACAGTTGTGACAGCTTCCGTAGTAGGTTCCACGGTTGTTTCTTGAAGCAGTTCCTGATTTTTGCGAATCTTTTCTTCAACTTCATGAACCACACTGGTTTGGTCTTTTTCCTGAGCAAATCCAATTCCTGCTAAGCCAGCAAAGACCAGATACACTAATGAAAAAGCAATTCCGAAGTGTTTCAACCCTTTTGGAAGGTTGGATTTCATATACGCCGTTAACTGATACGGACTATGTGCTTGTCCAATCGGAAGTGGAATCCGTTCTTTTTCAAATAATTGATAAGTGATTTCAGCTAGTACAATTATCGTAATCCATTGAATCAAAACATTCAACCAGTAATCTTCAACCCCCCGTAAAAAGGATGGCAAGATTAAGTGAATCGGATAAAACCATAAGTAATAAGAGAAACTTCTTTTTCCAAAGAAAGTAAAGCCTTTAAAACTGATGATATAGTGAAACCATACGCCTTCACGAATGGCAAAGGAAACCAGTAGTGTCATGACAATGGAAGATACTAGCATAATCATGTAATACACTTCCGCTTGCATCCCATTGAAGGTCACAAGCATCCAAATGAGTGCTCCCATACCAATGATGCTGCCAATATTCAAGTTCCCCTTATTCGAATGGTCTTCTGGGATTAAGAGTTGCCCTTCATGAATATAGCTTAGTAAAGCGCCTAAAGTGAATGAGAACAGTCGAGTTGACACAAGATAGTACACATGCGATGGATCTTGTTCCCACCAATATAAAGCTACCATCCCCACTGCTGATGCAATCGTTAGAAATGCTAACAGTGCGAACTCTTGCATTCGCAGAAAGTTCATCTTCTTCATCAGTCTTCTCAGCAAGAATCCAACAATTAATAATTGGACATATAACGAAACGTACCAAAGATGGACAAAAGGACTTGGATTAGCGGACTGCACAAAATACGATTGTTGACTAAAAATCTGATAATCGTTATTGACAAAGAACAGTGCAGATAGCGCCATTCCTCTAATATTGGATAACATTTGTGGTGCGATTAAAAAGAGGAGTGCTACGGTCGTGATAATCATAAAGAGCATCGGGAAAAACATTCTTTTTAGACTCTTCCATGAGAATCTCTCTTGGTAATTTTCAGCAAAGGTCTTCTTATTCTGTCTAAAGGTTAAATAACCCCCAACTACAAGAAAACCATTTACCGCCAAAAAGCCCCCAGGCAATAAATGTTGAAAATAGTAATATAAAATAATTGCAAGTATAAAAAAACCTTTCAAGCCATCTAAAGCTGCACTCCTCTTCCGTTTTTGTTTTTCAGGAGGATGCGGATGCGCATTTGACTTAGAAAGTCCCGTTTGATAATTTGAAGTCTCCATTGAAATTCTCCATTCATTATGTTCGTCATCATTATATCTCAAAACCGCTACATTTGGATACTATAAACTTTACATTTTTATTACTTTTGAGAAAATCATTTCCAATTGTTTCCGTGGGAAAAACAGAGTTCAAATTTGTCTCTAAAATCAAAAAAACTAGGAAAAAATGCCTAGTTTTTTCATTTATAATAAAATATGTCACTCTAAAATCAAGATGTAATTTAACCCAATGGAGATAGCTGCTATTTCAACCCTTTAAAAGCATCTACTTTAATCTTCTTGCTATCAATCCCTTTTTCTTCAAGGAACTTCTTCATCATTTCCACATCATCAGGTTGACCAGATAAGAGATATGTGGCCTTATTTCCATACTTTTCTGCTGCATTTTTAAGGCTGTCTTGACTTTTAGAAAAGCTAGAAGTTGTTTCATAGGTCAAATTTGTTTCTTTTTTTGATAAATTTGCTATTTCTTCATTAAAAATAAGAACCCCTTTATCCAAGTGACTGATAATAATATCCCGTTTTCCAGCCCACTCTTTGATAATTGGCCGTATTGCTGCAATGCCAACGTCAGAAGCAAAAATAACAAGTGGTTCTTTGCCATCTGAAACAGATAAATTAGAGTAAAGCCAGCTCATCTCGAGTTTACTTCCTGCTTGCAAATTAGTCAATGTTTTTTTATAGAAACTACCACTATTGTGTGTCAAAATGAATATTTCATTCTCATTAGGGTTAGAAGCTATTGTCAGCCAGCCACTATTTTGTTTGTTTTTATCATTGCTCATTGAAGCACTGGATATTACGTCGGTAGTTTCTTGAGCGTTCTCCTTAACATCATGTAATGTAAATTGAGCATAAGATCCAGCTTCCCATGTCACATTGTCAGGTTTCGTCAAACGTATTAAGTAAAGGTCGTCATTGAAATTTTCAATGGATTTAACCGA
This sequence comes from uncultured Granulicatella sp., assembly GCF_938030755.1. Lineage (GTDB taxonomy): Bacteria > Bacillota > Bacilli > Lactobacillales > Aerococcaceae > Granulicatella. The sequence continues at coordinate 37,306 of NZ_CALHIF010000010.1, forward strand.
CAAAGTTTGATTCCGTCCAAGATAGGTAATCGCACCCCAAGTAATAAGGCACAGTGCCACCAGAATAGATATAATAATTATCACCATTTTTTTACCTCTTTTCATTATTTCCCTCATTTCCAAAATTTAAAAGATACCCAAAAAGCCAGTGCGATAGTAGGAATAAAACCAATCACTTTGATAACAAAATCGGTATCCGGCAAGCTGTATATATAAATCATGATAGTCACTGCTGCCAACCAAATGCCTGCAATTTGTAAAATAGCAGGTAATCCGGTAATCATACATAACCCTATCGCTAACAAAATTATGCCTCCAGTAGCAAAGCTCATGAAATCAGGGCTGGATAAATCAATTGACTGTAGCATAGCTCCCAATATAATGACCAAAATACCAATAACGGCGACAGAAATTCCTGCAATACTCCATTCATTCATTTTTTTACCTCGTGTTTGTTCATAATAATATCTCTTTTATATTCTTGAATGAATAAATTTTAAATTCATTCATTTTCTCTTAAAAAATAAAGAAATCAATTCTTTATTTTTTTAAAATGCCCTTTACAAAATAAGTTGCAAGTATTTCAACTGTTTTACTGACACCCGGAAAATCATTTTCTGTAATGTGCATATCCATATAGTAAAACAGATTGTAAACTTGTAAGATTTCTTGAATTCTTTCTTGTGAATATCCTTCATTCTCGATTCGATTGGTAAATGTCTCCTCTAAAAACTGATGAAATGAATTTGAAATTTTGCCTTCTTCCGAAGAATAATAATGATGCAACTCATTAGAAATCATAGGATTGTACCATTCCGAAAGAATTTTATTGGAAGAAATATAACTTCGTGACGTTCTAAAAATCTGACTGACAAGTTCGACCATATCCATTTCCCAATCAATTTCGTTTATCATTGCTTGACGTACACGATTATTCTCATCTACATAAACATCTAAAAAAATAGCTTCTTTACTGTCATAATAGTTATAGAAAGAACCGACTGCCACACCAGCTTGTTTGGCAATTTCTGAAATTCCTGTTGTCTTATAGCCTGTTTTAGAGAAGATATCATGGGCAGCTGCCTTTAAAGCCTGTTTTTTATCCAATTTAACAGATCTCCTTTCCATTGTGAATGAATATTTTTTTTATTCATTCACAATGTATCATATTGCATGTTGCCTGTCAACATAATAAGAAAATAAAAGACTTTAAATTAGCAAGCACCTCACTTTGCAGTCTTACAATTTTCCCTCATTCTTTCCAAGCGTCAAATCAAACTACGATCCCTGAATTGCATGAGTCTGTGTGCCAAGATATTAGAAAGTTCCACGCTTTTCTTACTGTCCTTTAATACTTTATATTCCTTCTAATTTTTCATTTTCCTGTTCTATAAACATCAGTCATACAGTTTTCAAATTGCAGTGTATGTTCTCTACCATCTTTGGGAAAAGTGAATTTTCGTTTTTATAGAAATTTAGAAATAAGTGGAACAGCAAGCATAGGAAAGGGTTCTTACCTTTGTGTGTTTTCCTGCATACAATTTCAAGAATCAGGTCAAGAATTTCATCAATACGATTATGGTCAAGTCCTGATTGGCTTCTACTTCGTAACATAAGCATGAAAAAAGCGGTGTTCTTATACTTCCTTTAACAGAAGCGAAAGAGCACCACTTTTACGATTCCCTATTTAATTTTGATTCCCACAACATGCCTTTTATGTCTGTGATAAAGTACTTCTATCTGAAGAGTTTTTACAGCATATCAAGGCTTTTTTCTCAAAAGTAGTAAATTCAATCCACTCTCTTGTAAATATTCTCTTATTTCAAGGGATTTGAGGGTTAATTATTAAAGTTTGCATTTAAACTCTTAATGTTCTGAAGCACCGCTTGTTGCGTCTACTGCTTGTGCTTGAGCTGGAGCTGAATGCCCGCTATCTGAAGCGCCACTTGTCGCATCTGCTGCAGGAGCAGGAGCTGAGTGTCCGCTATTTGAAGCGCCGCTTGTTGCGTCAGCTACAGGAGCTGCCCCATTTGCGCTTACTAAACGTTGGCCAGTTGTTTGTAAGTACCAATCTAACCATGGTTTGAAGTCAAATACGATTTCGTTAATTCCAGCATAAGAACCATCAGGATAGTACATCGCTTGATAGTTGTGTACATTGATGATTTCTGGTGGAGTGTTTGGAACGATTGTACGGAAGTAATCCACGTTTCCTGCACGTAAGTTCGCAATGAGGTATTCCACATTTTTGAATGTACGTGGTGGGTGAACAGTTCCTAAACGGTTACCAGATTGAGATGGCACACGTGGAGCCAACATTTTGTTTGCTGGTTTGTTGAAGTTATAGTACAAGAATTGGTTGTTGTCATCGGCATATGTTACTTCAAATGGTAAAGCTTTTAAGAACATATCGATTTGGTCAACCGTTAATAAACCGTGGTCTAGGCGAACATAGTCGTTTCCTTGAGCAGCACCAACGATTTCACTTGCTTTTTCAACCCATTCTGGATCATCTGGATCTACCCCTTGAACAGTTGTAGAAATTGGGTTTGTGCAGTGTAAATCTTCTGGCGGTGTTGGTAATGGTTTACGTAACACTTTTACAACCTCCACATATTTCACGAAGTTTTCTAAGCATGAACGTAAGAAAGCTACAGTTCCTTCGCTCTTAATATTTCCTTCTTCGTCAAATGCTTCTTTTGCTTTTCCTAATAAGAATTCGTTCCCTGGTAGTACATACGCATTTACCCCTGGAGCATCCAAGATTTTACGTAAATGCACTTGCGCACGTGAAGTACCTTGGTCATAGTGAGAAGCTCCCATGATCATAACTGGTTTGTTTTCGAATGGGTGTAAATTGAATGACATCCATTCTAATGTGCTCTTCAATGCAGCTGTAATTGTGTGGTTGTGTTCCGGTGTTGCGATAATCACACCATCTGCACGAATTAATTTGTTGTACATGTATTGTACTGGGAAGCTCTTAGATTGATCTTCGTCTTGATTGAACATTGGAATATCTTTAATTTCTAAGATTTCAAACTCGAATAAGTCACTGAATTTCTTTTCGATAAATTGTAATAATAAACGGTTATGCGAAAATTCCGCATTTGATCCTACGATACCAATAATTTTCATTTTCTACTGTCACTCCTTATTTTTTAGAACTGTCCCATGAGAAGTTTTTCGCTTCTTTTTCACGAGCTTCGTTTGCACGAACTAATTGTCCTGTAATTTCAATGAATAATAAGTAATCTGCGAAAATCTTTTCTAATTTTTCAACAGTTGCTGCATCTTTTAAGTTGCCTTCTTCGTCGAATGCTTGTAGGGCGTGACCTAATAAGAATTCATCACTTGGTAAAACGCGTGCTTTAATTTCTGGTGCGTCTAAGATTTGACGTAATTGACTTTGTGCACGTGAAGAACCTAATGTTCCGTAAGATGCTCCTGTAATCATGACAGGTTTGTTTAATAATGGGTAGATACCATAAGATAACCATGCTAAAGCGTTCATTAATACAGCTGGACATGAGTGGTCATATTCTGGTGTACTAATGATTACTCCGTCCGCTGCAGCGATTTTATCTGCAATTTCTTGTGCTTCTTGAGGCACTACTTTAGGAGTTGGTTTGTTGAACATTGGTAAGTCTTTAATTTCGACTAGTTCAATTTCCGCCTGTTCTGAAAAATGTTTTTGAATGTATTGTAATAGTTGACGGTTTGTTGATTTTTTAGAGTTTGTTCCGACTAAACCGATTAATTTAACCATTTGAGTACTTCCTTTCGAGTAATTGAATCTTTGAAGCAAGTCCTGATGTGTAGAAGATACGATCATCTTCTAAAATCAACACAGCTTCGATGTTAGGGTGTTGTTCCACTTCGAATAAGATTTCGTGTGCTTTTTTCCCAAAAAGTCGCGTTGTCCAGATTTCACAATCGACCGATTGCTTAGAAACAATAGTGAGACTACTCACATCCGTTTCGGCAGGATATCCCGTTTGCGGGTCGAATATATGATGGTATTTCTTCCCATCTACTTCCAGTACCCGCTCATAGACACCCGATGTCACAATCGACTCCTCATGAATCGGAAGAAGCGCTAGATTTTCTCCTCGTAGAAGTTTTGGATTTTGGATTCCAATCCACCAATTTCCATCTTCATGATGAATAGCTCTCCCTAGCGTGAGAACATTCCCACCCAGGTTAATGAGCGCGGAGGTCACTCCATGCTCTTTCAACTGTTCCATCACCAGGTCTGCAATATAGCCTTTTGCAATACACCCAAGGTCAATCCGCATTCCTTCTTCTTGCAGAAAAATCGTCTGATTCTCTTCATCTAAAACGACTTTTGTTGCATCGGTGAGTTGTAGTTTGGCTTGAATCTCTTCATCTGTTGGTACTCTTGCATCGCTGAAACCTACTCGCCAAGTTTGCACCACCGGACCAATCAAAATATTCATCCGACTCCCCGCAGCCAAACTATTCTCCAGTCCCAATTTCACTAAATGAAAAATCTCTGGATGGACACTAACTGCATGTTTCCCAGCTGCCAAGTTTACCGCCATCAATTCTGAAGTTGGGTCATTCGCGCTAAAACGATGCTCATATCGCTTCAATTGCTCGAACACTTCGCCCACTAAACTCTCGCCTTCTGGATGCGCAATTTTCAATTCGATGACGGTTCCCATCAATCGAATGGTACCTGTATGATACTGTTCCAAGCGTCCATTTCTCCTACGTTTTATTTGTGATAAAAAGCACACAATAGTGTATACTAAAAGCGTTTTCTACCCCTTTATTGTGAATTTACCATATTGAGCATTCAATTTCAAGAAACAACTTTTAAAAAATAACTAAAAGACATCACATTCCTTGATATCATGCCTTTTTCACTATTTATTAAATTTCATTGACAAAATTCTTTTTCAAAAAAGAGCCCCTCTAGTACCTATCCACATTTGTTCATCACCGCACTTATAGAGCATTCGGTCTCTTTTCATTGTAAAGTAGATAATAGAACCTTGCGCTTTCACGAAAGTCTCTAAAACTGAGAATGAACACACTCTTCCAAATCCTTCTCTTACTGTAAAGCAAGAAACTTAATTTGAGCTTATAAAGAGTGTTAGGTTCCTCGAGGGACTACAGCAAAAGCCCTTTGGATTCTATAATAACAACAATAGCGACTAGTAACCGATGCGAATTAGATTCTCTTGAAAATTGATTTTCTAGAGAATCTTTGAGGCTCGGTAGGCGTAAGACCTAGGCTTACGCCGGTACAGCTGTTGTCGTTATTATGAAGATATCCAAAGGGCTTGAATGTAGCCCCTACGGGACTCCCATTAAATCTTTTTAACAAACTCAGATTTAAGTTTCATTGCGCCGAAGCCATCTATCTTACAATCGATATTATGATCGCCTTCCACAATACGAATATTCTTCACACGTGTCCCTTGCTTAATATCTTTTGGGGCGCCTTTTACTTTTAAGTCTTTGATGACTGTAACAGTATCGCCGTCTTGTAATTTATTTCCATTCGCATCGACAGCTACAGGACCTTCTTCTACTTCTGAACCTGGTTCCCATTCATACGCACACTCAGGGCATACTAATAATACACCATCTTCGTATGTGTATTCTGAACCACATTTAGGGCAATTTGGTAATGACATTTACATTCCTTCTTTCTATTCAACATTCATCTTAACGACGTTTACGAATCATATCTAACGGTTTTACTGGTTCCGTTACTTTCATTTTACAAATCATCATGGCATGAGGAGCTGCTTCGATTTCTTCCCCATTTTCATCCCACAACTGAGTTAATACTTCTTCGTGATGACGCATTCCAGGTCCGTAGAACTCGATTTGGTCTCCGACTTTGAAGTTGTTCCGTTGTTGGACGGTAGCCATTTGTGTTTCAGGGTCATATTCCAATACTTGTCCAACGAACGCATATTGAGGAATTTGACGGCGTGGTCCAAATAATTGCTCATGTTCGGTTGGCACTTGGTAATAGAACCCAGTCGCTAACTCACGTTGGGCTGCTTTCCATAACTCGTCAATCCATTCTTGTTTACATACATAGTTATCTGGATCTTCGCAGTAAGAATCCACCGCTGCACGATAAACATTTGATACCGTAGAAACATAGTGAATGGACTTCATACGTCCTTCAATCTTCAAACTGTCTACACCAGCTTCAATTAAATCTGGCAAGTTTTGAATCATCGCTAGGTCAACGGCACTCATGGAGAATTTCTCTTCGATTCCTTCTTCACCCGCACCAACCATATTCTTTTCTCCCGCAAATGGCATATCAAACAGACCGTATTTCCAACGACAAGACTGTGCACAGCCTCCACGGTTAGCATCACGATGCACCATGTGGTTTGATAATACGCAACGTCCTGAGTAAGAAATACACATAGCACCGTGGATAAAGGCTTCGATTTCTACATCCACTTTTTCTTGCATTTCTTTGATTTCATCCATTGATACTTCACGCGCTAATACGACACGTTCTAATCCCTCATCTTTCCAGAAGTTGAGGGTTTCGTAGTTGGCTGCTGAAGATTGTGTTGATAAATGGATCGGTAATCCTGGCGCTTCTGACGCACAAATATCCATTAAGGCCATGTCACTGATGATGGCTGCATCGATTCCGATGTCACGAACCGTGCGGAAGAATTCTCCCGCTCCTTTTTCGTCCCCTTCATGCGTAACCATGTTGGCTGCGATATATACTTTTGCGTTATGTGCATGGGCAAAATCAACGGCTTCTTTCATTTCCGCAAAGTCGAAGTTTCCCGCACGGCTACGAAGTCCGTACGCTTCCCCACCAAGGAAAACCGCATCTGCTCCGTACAAAATAGCTGTTTTTAATTTTTCAAGAGTACCCGCTGGAGCAAGTACTTCAGGTTTTTTCAATATCTTTCTTCCCATTTGACTCTCTCCTATTTCACATCTTCTGGATTTAATAAGTAAAATCCTGCTTCAAGACCACGAACCTCTGGATGAAGGGCACGCACTTGTAATTCAAGACTGGCACTCTTTTCAGTAGTCCATGTGCCTGCTTCGATTTCATTGCGAGCATTCACAAATAATTTCGCCACTTCGACAAAGTTTTCCCCAGGAGCAAGCACTCCGTCTAGCTTCCATTGCGGGATACCCATTTCTGTTAGCTCTAACAAATAGGGTGCTAGAGACACGTCGTTATTCGCGAAAATATGCGTTCCATTCATATCTTCGTAGATGGAATAGTGAGAATCATCATCGGCAGGTTCTGACACAAACAGGCCACGACGTTTTTCAACCGATTCTTTTTTCTCAATATAATTGAAATAGTTGCTTAAAAGTGGACGTTTTGAATGATGAATACAAGTTGCACCATAAACAAGAACCTCAATTGGAATGTCTACACCTGCTGCCAAGATTTTCATCTCTTCACGAGGAATTTCACGCGCAATGACCGCACCAACGGCACCACGTTTTCCCCAGAAGTTGATTTGACGACTACTTGTTACTAATACGGCCGCATCATAACGATACGGAATCGAATACTCAGGATTTTTCATAATTTGAACCACTCCTGGATCTCCTACCGCAATGTTATCCACACCAATTTCCTTTAAAAAGGTTAAATATTCCGGAACGAGCGCAATTCCTTCATTGTGGAAAATCGCGTTTACCGCAACACTCGCTTTTTTCCCATATTGGTGCGCCAATTCTGTTAATTCTTTTTGTTCCTCACGTGTAAACGACATTGGAAGGCGAAGTCCAAATTGGTCTTCCCCAAAATAAATCGTATCCACGCCTGCTTCAAGCAAATCTTTTGCTTGTTGGATCGATTCAACTGTTGCAATCAGCTCTATCATCCAAAGGCCCCCTTTGCTTTCTTTAAAATTTATACTTATCTAGAGTAGCACAAAACAACTGAATTTTCTATTGTTAAAATATAAACAACACTTCCTGATTTTTTATCCATAAAAAATCCACCCCACTAAATATGTGAAGTGCACCCCAAAAGTTAGACACAAAATCTAACTTTTGGGGTGTTTTTATT
>NZ_CALHIF010000011.1 GCF_938030755.1 uncultured Granulicatella sp.
TAATCACAGTGCTTTTAAATATTTTGCCCTGCCAAGAAAGGGAGATGGTGGAGGAGGATAAAAGGGACCGGTTCGAGCCAAGGTCTCTCACCTTTAAAGTTCAAAATGGGAGTAAGGGATAAATCCCCAACTCCCATTATTTCACCTTTAATCCTTTTTCCTTTTACTGCTACTATATGAATCTAGCAAGGATTCTCCGTAATCACAGTGCTTTTAAATATTGTGTCCTGCCAAGAAAGGGAGATGGTGGAGGAGGATAAAAGGGACCGGCTCGAGCCTGTAGTCTCTCGCCTTCAAAGTTCAAAATGGGAGTAAGGGATAAATCCCCAACTCCCATTCATTCACCTTTGATCCTGATTCCCATTACTGCTACTATAAGAACCCGATAACTCTTCTCCGTAATCACAGTGCTTTTAAATATTGTGTCTTGCCAAGAAAGGGAGATGGTGGAGGAGGATAAAAGGGGACCGGTTCGAGCCAAGGTCTCTCGCCTTCTAAATTCATAATGGGAGTAAGGAATAAATTCCTAATCCCCATTCATTCACCTTTGATCCTGACTCCCATTACTGCTACTATAAGAACCCGATAACTCTTCAAAGTAATCACAGTGCTATTTTTTAATATTGTATCTTGCGAAGAAAGTAGGATGGAAATCTGATGGGAATTTGGTTTATTATAGGAGGAAAATAGCGTATAATAAAAAGAAGAAATTGAAAGGGATGGAGGATAACTATGGAAGGATTGTTTATTACAATGGAAGGGCCGGATGGTGCTGGGAAAACAACAGTCATCAATCAACTGATTCCTTTGTTACAAAAACATGCCTTAGTGGATATCGTTTCAACAAGAGAGCCTGGTGGAAGTCGAATCGCAGAAGATATTCGAAAAGTGATTCTGGATGTGAATAATACCGAAATGGACGAAAGAACAGAAGCCATTTTATATGCAGCAGGACGCCGTCAGCACTTAAAAGATCGTATTTTACCGAATTTGGAAAAAGGGAACATTGTATTTTGTGACCGATTTGTAGATAGCTCATTAGTGTATCAAGGGGTTGCTCGTGGGATTGGAGTAGAGGAAGTAGCTGAACTGAATCGATTTGCCACAGATGGACTTTCGCCGAGTACGACACTGTATTTAGATGTGCCTGCCGAAGTTGGTTTAGAGCGAATTCATAAAGCAAGAGGCAATCGTCAGTTTGACCGATTAGACCAAGAAGGTTTGAGTTTCCATACGATGGTTCGAGAAGGGTATTTAGAATTACTAAAGAAATATCCTGAAAGAATGGTTTCCATTGATGCGACTCAAACGATTGAAGAAGTGGTTAATGAGTGTTTCAAAGTGTTAGTAGAACGTTACCCAAATTATTTTACAAGATAGGAGAATGAAAAATGAAATTATTAATTGCTATTGTACAAGATAAAGATGCACACTTATTAGGAGATGAGTTCGCACAAGCTAATATTCGTGCGACTCGTTTATCAACAACTGGGGGATTCCTACGTGCAGGAAATACGACTTTCCTGATCGGTATCGAAGAAGAAAGAGTAGATGAAGCATTAGACATCATTAAAGAAAACTGCCAATCACGTGAACAAATGACAATTCCTCCTGTTCATATTGATAGCATGTTAGATAGCGCAATTGCTACACCTGTTTCTGTTCGAGTAGGTGGGGCTACGGTATTTGTTTTACCAGTAGACGCATTCTTACGTTTCTAAGATGAAAAAGAAGCAAGAAGCATTTATTCGTACAATTGATAATGGGCAACTTAGCCATGCCTATTTGTTCGAAGGAGCAAAAGGGATTGGAAAATCAGAAATGGCGAAAGAAATTGCTAAAATACTAAACTGTACGAATCGAAACGTTGGAGAAGGTGCTTGTCAGGTTTGCGAACATTGTCTGCGAATTGAGCATGGAAACTTTCCCGATTATATTGTTGTGGAGCCAGAAGGGACTACGATTAAAGTAGATCAAATCCGTTCCTTAAAGACACAATTAACGAAAACAGCAATGGAATCTAGTGCGATTATTTGTGTGATTCATGCGGTAGATACATTGACTCCAGGTGCTGCCAATAGTTTACTAAAATTTTTAGAAGAACCAACAGGGAATATTCACTTTATTTTATTAACGGAGCAATTAAGTAAGGTGCTCATTACCATTCAATCTCGTTGTCAAATTATCAGGTTTCAATCCAATCACGAGGACATAGTGAATGGTCTTTTAAAGGAGAAAGGGGCTTCTAACGCGACTGCTCAGCTAGTATCGCAGTTGACCAATAGTGCAGAACAAGCTGTATTATTATTGGAAAGTGAAAGCTTTGGACAAATCCGTCAAGAAAGTTGGAATTGGTTTGTTCGTATCTTTACGAATCGAGCGATGGCTTTTATTACGATTCAATCGCAAGTTCTTCCGCTGTTAGTTTCTAAAGTGGAAAGTGAGCAATTTTTAACGTTATTGCAACTTTATATACGAGATGCACTTCTTTGTGCGCAAGGGTTAGAAGGACAACTGATTCAAAGTGATAAGATTGCGACTCTGAGAACTATTGCTGGAAAACTGAGTGTGAAGCAATGGATTCAAGAACATGAAAAAATGACAAAGGCTCTCTCCAAAATACAATCCAATGTAGGAGTTCAGGCCGTATTAGAACAATGGGTTTTACAAATCCCAAAATGAAGAAAGAGGAGGTGCGTGAATGCCAAATAGACAGTTATATGATCGAATCGAAAAATTAACGAAACAAACATTATTGCAACTGCATGAGCTAGAGCAGATTTCTTTGGAATTACAAAAGGTCATAGAAGAAAATCATAATTTGATTATGGAAAATCACCACTTGAAAGATCGTTTGGATGCGATGAATTCAAGCACGCACATCTCGAATCAAGTTGTTGAGAAAAAAGAACGTAGTCAATCTGTGATTAATTTAGAGAATATTTATAATCAAGGGTTCCATATTTGTAATTTATATTATGGAAAACGTAGAGAAAATGACGAGAATTGCATGTTTTGCACCGAAATCTTATTTGGTGAACATTAAATCTTGGAAGAAAGCAAGATAGTCATAGAAAATACCAATAAAGTCATCAAGAGAGCCTATCGAAGGATAGGCTCTTTTGTTATAATAGGAGTGACTTTGTTTTATAGATGGAGGATAAAAAATGGTAAAACAAGATAAAAAACCAAATGTCATCTTAATTGTCGTAGATCAAATGCGTTCCGATGCATTGTCGATGAACCGTGAAGATGATTTAGTGGTTACACCCACATTAGACATGATGGCGAGTATGGGCTATAACTTTGAAAATGCGTATTCACCAGTACCGAGTTGCGTACCGGCAAGAGCAGCCCTTTTAACAGGGATGGATCAAGCTTCTAATGGTCGAGTGGGCTATGAGGATGAAGTTCCTTGGAACTATACGAACACGCTCCCTCAAACCTTTAAAGATTTAGGGTATCAAACAGAATGTATCGGGAAAATGCATGTATATCCAAGTCGTAAAAGATTAGGCTTTGATCATGTTCTCTTACATGATGGCTACTTACATGTCGACCGTAAGTACAATAAAGCGTATGGGGAAACGTTTGAACATTCGAGTGATTATTTAGACTGGATTAAAAAAGAACTTGGAAGCGATGCGGATATCATTGATGATGGAGCAAACTGCAATTCTTGGGATGTTCGTCCCTTTGATTGGTCAGAAAAATATCATCCAACGAATTGGATTGTCAGCGAGAGCATTCGCTTCTTGAAGAGACGTGACCCAAGCGTTCCGTTCTTCTTGAAGATGTCTTTTGAGAAACCTCATGCGCCGTTAAATCCTCCTCAATACTTCTTTGATTTATATATGCAAAAGCTGGATGAAAACCTAGATTTACATATCGGAAACTGGGAAAAATTGGAAGAAAAAATTCCAAGTCTCTATGCAAAACGTGGAAAAATTCCTAAAGATGCTCAAAAGCGAATGATTGCTGCATATTATGCGTTAATCACCCATATCGATAATCAATTAAGTCGCTTCCTAACAGCTGTGGAAGAGTTTGATTTATTAGAAAATACGATTTTTTGGTTTGTGAGTGATCATGGGGATCAATTAGGGGAACACTATTTATTCAGAAAAGGATATCCATACCAAGGAAGTATCAAGATTCCTGCTTTCATTTTCGACCCAGGTAATTTGATTGCGGGGACTAAGAAGAGTGTCAAACAGCTCATCAAGATTCAGGACGTATTCCCTTCCCTTGTCGAGTTAGCAACAGGCAATACCGTACAAACTGACGGAAAGAGTGTGCGTCAATTATTGTTTGGTGAATTTGCAGGTTGGCGAAATGAATTCCATGGTGAACATAGCCTAGGGGTTGATTCGAGTCAATATATTTTAACCGATGAATGGAAATTTATCTGGTTCCCTGTAACCAATGAGTTCCAATTATTCCATATGACGGAAGATCCAAATGAAAAATGGAATCTGATTGCAGAAGAAAAATATACTTCATTGATTCACGAATTTAAAGTGAAACTTGCTCGTTATTTGGAAGGACGAGAAGAGGGATTTGTTCAAGAGGGCAAACTTTGCCCAGTTCCATTAGAGAAAATTGTGTCTACATTAAAAGGAGGAGAGTAGCATGAACTATATTCCTTTAAAAGCAGGCACTTTCCAAATGGGAGATGCTGAAAATAGAGGATTTATTGAAGATCACGAATCTCCTTGCGTGACAAAAGAAGTTCAAGCGTTTGAAATGGCTGAGACGACGGTAACGAATGAAGAGTTTAAACGATTTGTAGATGAGACAGGCTATCAAACAACAGCAGAACTCAACGGGGATTCTTACGTATTTCATTTGCTTGTGTCTCCAGAGAAAAGAGAAGACTATTCTCATGTATCTGGTTCTCCTTGGTGGCTATTGGTACCTGGAGCTTGTTGGAGGCATCCGTTTGGACCAGAGTCATCGATTGAGGAAATATTAGATCATCCAGTTGTTCATGTATCTCTTAAAGATTCGTTGGCTTATTGTGAGTGGGCTGGAGCTGGGCTTCCAACCGAAACACAGTGGGAATATGCTGCTCGTGGTGGGACGTCTACTCAGTATCCATGGGGAGAAGAGCTTGAACAAGACGAGAAATTCCATGCGAATACTTGGCAAGGAGAGTTTCCAAATCAAAATAGTGAACTAGATGGCTTTTTAGGAACGGCTCCTGTAAAGAGTTTTGAACCTAATGGATACGGCTTATATCAAATGATTGGGAATGTATGGGAGTGGTGCATAAATCATCGAGGGATTCCTTTTGAAGATATCGAAGCAAATGCCAAAGCGCCTCTAAATCTTGAGGTAGAGTATGCCATTCGAGGGGGCTCGTTCTTATGTCATTGTTCTTATTGCAATCGATACCGTGTTGCAGCAAGAAATGGATCTCCTTGGGATTCTACATCGAGTCATTTAGGATTTAGATGTATTCGAACGCTTGGAGGGCAATAAATGCAACTCATTATTTATAGCATCATTGTTTTATGTGCCACAATGATTGGAGCCATAACCGGATTAGGTGGTGGGATTATCATCAAACCAGCCTTTGATGTTGTGGGAATGGACACCACGAGTATGATTAGTGTGTACTCTACGGTGGCAGTCTTTACCATGTGCTTAGTCTCTATTTACAAGAGAAGTAAATTAGGTTTTCAAGTGGATAAATACATTGTATTTGGACTTGCATTCGGTTCTATTATCGGTGGAAAAATAGGAGATATTGTGTTTCTCCAAGCGGTTGAAATGATGGGAAATCAATTTGTTAGCATCACTCAATCCGTCATTTTGTTTGTGTTATTAGGGGGAATTATTTTATTCACTCTGAACAAAGAGAAGATTCAGACATTAACGGTTTCGAATTTAATCGCCATTATCTCCATTGGTCTATGCGTTGGAATCATTTCTGTCTATCTAGGAATCGGAGGCGGACCACTCAATATTGCTTTATTGGTGTACTTCTTCTCCATGAAAGCAAAAGAAGCTGCGGCCTATTCGATTGTGATGATTTTCTTTGCACAAATGATGAAGATGACAACAGTGATTTATGACTTTGAAAACTATCATTCCGTCTCCTTTATCATTCTAGCAATTGCAATATTTGCTGTGCTAGGTGGTTGGATTGGAACGAAGATTCAAGCAAGATTAACCCATGAAACGGTTGAAAGACTTTATTTAGGACTCATGATCGTTCTTCTTCTAATGACAGCTTTCAATGTATTTAAATTTATCGTAGTATAAAATACCGCCCAAGCGTGTTGTGTGTGCTTGGGCGGTATTTTTGTTGAAGCATTCTACTGAGAATGAACTTCCTTATAGACGTCTTGTTTTTTGAGACCGAGATGTTTTGCAACAGCTTTGATGGCCTCTTTTTGTGATAACTGTTGCTGCTCCATAAACCATTCCACTTGTTGAGTAATCGAAAGAGAAGCATCGGGAGTGTTCTCTTCAGCACTTCCAGATAGTGCCGTTGTCACATCAGTAGGATTTTTATGACCAAACAAAATACAACATTCGCCTTTCAGTTCTTCTTCCTGGAGTAAAAGAACAAGTTCAGAAGCAGTACCTCTAATGAACTCTTCATAACTTTTGGTTAACTCACGGCAGAGAACAACGGGTTGATTTTCCCCGTACACGTTTTGGATAGCTAAAAACGTATCTTTTAGTCTAAACGGTGATTCGTATAAGATGACGGTTTCGCTATGAGTGCGTAACTGTTCTAATGCCTCGATTTTTTCTTTTTTCTTTCGTGGTAAGAATCCATAGAAGTAAAAAGGCTGAGGGACGAGTCCACTGGCAATTAAAGCTGTAATCCCAGCGTTCGCTCCCGGAAGCGGGATAACAGGAATAGAGGCTTCGACACAGGCTTGAACTAGTTCAAAGCCAGGGTCACTGATTGAAGGGGTTCCGGCATCGCTCACTTGTGCAATCATTTTTCCCTCTTTGAGCCACTCAATCACTTGAGGGATGCGTTCTTGCGTATTATGTTCATGGAAACTCTTTTGCGGAGTTTCAATTTCATAGTGGTTAAGTAACTTTTGTGTATGACGCGTATCTTCGGCTAGAATTAAATCCACATCGCGTAGAGTATTTACAGCGCGGAATGTCATATCTTCTAAGTTTCCAATGGGAGTAGGGACAAGGAAAAGCTTGCCAATTCCTTCAGTCCGATAACTCTTTTGTCTCATCTGTCTTGTCTCCTTCTAAATAGATAATCACTGGACGAGTGATACTTGCCCCAATCGTTTGTAGAAATATTTCTTTTTTGGGGCGAGAGAACTTTTTGAACGCTGCTTCTGCTTTCATCGCTTCTTGTTTTGTGGCGAATTCTTTAGCATAGAGCAGTGTAACGGGGGTTCTCACTCTTGTATATTTGGCCCCTTTACCAGCATTATGCGTTGCGATTCTTTTTTCTAAATCAACGGTATAGCCGGTATAAAAGGTTTGATCCTTACAGAGTAGGACATACATAAAGAATTGATTCATGCTTTGT
>NZ_CALHIF010000012.1 GCF_938030755.1 uncultured Granulicatella sp.
TACAGAACTAAATCCTTTGCTTAAATTAATTGTCTAACTTTTTGGGGTCAGTACATAACTTGGAGGTGTTTTTATTTAATTCTCATTTACGGGGGAAGTGCCTCTTCTAAGTGCTCATTCCTTTATTTTTGAACATCCTCTTTATAATCACAATTACTACATGCAATTTGTTTTCCACCGCGATCTTTTTTCTCAACTAAGTAGTGGTCACATTTTGGACAATTACGTCCTACTGGTTTATCCCATGAAACGAATTCACATTCAGGATAACGATCACAACCATAGAAGATACGATTTTTCTTTGATTTACGTTCAATCACTTTGCCTTTACCACAAGTTGGACATGTAATCCCAATATCTTTAACGATGGCTTGTGTATGATGGCATTCTGGGAAATTACTACAAGCGTAGAATTTACCAAAGCGACCTAATTTAATTACCATCGGATGTCCACATTTTTCACAGTTGAATCCAGCTGGTTCATCTTTAATCTGAACTTTCTCGATTTCTACTTCCGCTTTATCCACTTCAACCTTGAATGGTTGGTAAAACTTATCGATAACTTGTACCCACTCTTCTTTCCCTTCTTCAACAAGGTCGAGATTATCTTCCATTGAAGCAGTGAAATGAGTATCCACAATATTTGGGAAGTATTGTTCGATAATTTGATGAACGACACATCCAAGCTCTGTTGGTTCAAAACGCTTAGAAACTAATTTAACGTAGTAACGTTTTTGGATTGTTTCGATTGTTGGTGCATATGTTGATGG
The DNA here is from genome assembly GCF_938030755.1 of uncultured Granulicatella sp. Lineage (GTDB taxonomy): Bacteria > Bacillota > Bacilli > Lactobacillales > Aerococcaceae > Granulicatella. The sequence continues at coordinate 771 of NZ_CALHIF010000012.1, forward strand.
ACGGCCAACACCGATTTCTTCTAATGTTTTAATTAAAGTAGCTTCCGAATAACGTGCAGGCGGTTGTGTGAAATGTTGTTCAGGATTTAATTTTGCTAATTGAACTTCATCCCCAACTTGCATCTCTGGAAGTACGTTTCCTTTTTTGGCTTCTGCATTATCCTGATATACCTTTTGATAACCAGCAAATTTAATTGTAGAACCATTTGCCTTAAACACATGATTGTTCTGTTCTAAGTCTACTTGTACAGTGTCATAGATAGCAGCAGTCATTTGACTAGCAACAAATCGAGACCAAATTAAGGTGTACAATTTTAATTGATCTTTCGTTAAATAACTTGCGATTGAATCCGGTGTACGTAAAACAGATGAAGGACGAATCGCTTCATGCGCATCTTGAGCTCCCTCAGCGTTCTTTACAGCTCGTTTACTTGCTAGGCAGTACTCTTTACCAAACTCTTTCTCAATGAACTCAGAAGCCTCATTTTGGGCAGATGCTGAGATTCGAGTTGAGTCTGTACGCATATACGTAATCAAACCGACTGAACCACTACGACCAAGAGATACCCCTTCATAAAGTTGTTGAGCTACCATCATCGTTTTTCGCGTTCTAAAGTTTAAGCGGTTTGACGCATCTTGTTGTAAACTACTTGTTGTAAATGGAGCTGCAGGATTACGTCTACGTTCTTTCTTCGTTACTTTAGTAACTTTGAATGGTTTCTTCTCAGAAAGTTCGTCCATTACTGATTTTACAGTCGCTTCTTTATCTAAAAACGCTTTCTCAGCAGTTGTACCATAATAATTTGCTGTGAAAGATTTCTTTTCTTTTTTGAATTGTCCTTCAAGAGTCCAATATTCTTCTGGAACGAATGCTTTAATTTCGTTTTCGCGATCAATAATTAATTTTACAGCGATACTTTGAACACGACCAGCACTCAATCCTTTTTTCACTTTCTTCCATAAAATAGGAGATAAAGTGTAACCCACAAGGCGGTCTAAAATACGACGTGCTTGTTGTGCGTCAACTAAATCCATATCAATCGTTCTAGGGTTCTTAAAGGCTTCTTTAATTGCATCTTTTGTAATCTCATTAAACTCTACACGAATAGGTTCGTTTAAATCAAGTCCTAGTAAATGCGCTAGATGCCAAGAAATAGCCTCTCCTTCTCTATCCGGGTCACTTGCAAGATAAACTGCATCTGCTTTAGCTGCTTCCTTTTTAAGAGATTTAATTAAATCGCCCTTCCCTCGAATGGAAATATAATGAGGTTCATAATTATTTTCAATATCTACACCCATTTTGCTCTTAGGTAAATCTCTTAAGTGACCTTTACTTGCGACCACTTTAAAATTTTTTCCCAAATAGCGTTCAATGGTTTTAGCTTTTGTAGGAGACTCTACAATTACTAAGTTTTGCTTCACCATTAAATGGCTCCTTCCATCATTACTCTGTCTAATATTAAAATATCAGGCAAAAAGCCTGTATTTAGCGAGATTGTTTAAATTGTCTTTTGTCATCATATCTAAACACATTCTTTTTGTCAAGGCAATAAAATATCTCTTATAGTATTTTTATGGAAAGTAATGTAAATTTTTATCAATGGTTTCAGCACTAGAAACTAAACAAGCTCCAGCTTCAATAAGTTGATTAGTTCCTTTTGAATGAGATGAAAAAATACTTCCAGGAATAGCAAATACTTCTCTATTTTCACTTAAAGCGATATTAGCAGTAATTAGACTTCCACTTTTTTCTTTAGCTTCTATCACACAAACACCATGGCTTAATCCTGCTATGATGCGATTTCGATAAGGAAAATGAAACTTCAAAGGTCGACTTCCTAAAGGGTATTCAGAAATAATAAGCCCTTTTTTCTCTATTTCTTTATAGAGATTGGCATTTTCAAGTGGATATATCACATCTAATCCACTACCTATAACCGCTATTGTTTTTCCATTATCCTGCAAACATTCAAGGTGAGCTAAAGAATCCACACCTTTAGCTAAACCGCTGATAATTCCGATTTTTTTTTGGACTAAATCCTGTACAATGGTTTTCGTACATTGTTTTGCATAATTCGAATGTTCTCTAGAACCTACTAAAGCGACTAATCGTTCATTAAACAAGGACAAATCTCCTTTATAGAAAAGAACAATTGGAGGTAAATAAATTTCTTTTAATCGTCTTGGATAAACAGCATCCAAAATGGTCAATATTTTTACCTTTTCAGCCTTCATTATTTCAAAAGATGCTACCCAATCAAATGTCTCTAACCATTTAGAAGTTTCTTCGGGTAAGCTGGATTTTACATCCCCTAAAACAAATGGATGATTTAAGGAAACCTCATCATTCAATTTTTGAAACAATTCATAAAACTGTTTACTATTTAAAGTTTCACTAATCGCTATTCCAATTAATAGTTTCCTTTTTGTTAATAACATAAATAAACTCCTTCCGGTAAATAGTTTTCAAAACTATTTACGAGAAAGAGTTTATTTTTGGAACTTTATTGTTGATATTCTTTTACAGGTGCAAATGTCATACGATGTATTGGCGTCGGACCTAATTTCTCAAGACCTTCTATGTGTGCTTTTGTACCATATCCTGCATTTTGAGCAAATCCATATCCTGGATACAGTTGTTCGTAATCCTTCATCATTTGATCCCTTACCTCTTTAGCAACAATACTTGCTGCAGCTATTGAGATGCTCTTTGCGTCCCCTTTAATAATACCTTCTTCTGGAATTCCTGTATCCAATTTCATCGCATCAATTAATAAATAATCTGGCTTTTCAGGCAACAATTCAATCGCTCGCTTCATCGCCACTTTACTAGCTTCGTAAATGTTAATTTTATCAATCGTAAATGCATCAACAATACCGATACCAATAGCAACAGCTTGCTCTTTAATCATTTCGAAGATTTCTTCGCGTTTTTTCGCGCTCAACTTCTTAGAATCATCGAGACCAATATCTTCCATGCCTTCAGGAAGAATGACAGCAGCTGCTACCACTGGACCAGCGAGTGGGCCGCGACCCACTTCATCAATTCCCGCAATCATTCGGTAGCCTTTTTGTTTGGCTGCACGTTCAAAGCTTTGCATTTCCTCAAAGTGAGCAGTACGTTCTGCTTTTTTGGCGTATTGACGTTCAAACTTTGCGATTAAATCTTGAACTCCTTTACGCTCGTCGCCTCGAAGTTCTGTTAAACGCTCATCCGACAACGTTTGAATTTCTTCAAGAATCAATTTAATTTCTTTGATGGAATGTTTTTCCATTATGCTTCCTCCGTTACCGACACAGGCGCTTGGTCTAATGTATAACGACCCAGTTTTCCTGAACGAATATCAAACACAATTCGTTCACTTGCCTTCTCATAGTCTTCTTTAAAGCCTAAGTTCTTTGTAATTAACATTAATAAATCAACATTTGAAAGTTCTAAATCGCTATCTATTAAACGATAAGCTTTCTTTAAATACTCTGGATAATCTAATTTAAACTGACCAAGTGCAAAAAGTGCAATATCATCCATATGAAGGAGCGCATCTTTAATCGCTCCCGTAAGAGCTAATTTATTCCCAACTTCTTCACTTTCAAACTTCGGCCATAGAATTCCAGGTGTATCTAATAACTCAAAGTCATTTCCGATTTTTAACCATCGTTGTCCCTTTGTAACCCCTGGACGGTTTGCTGTTTCTGCTTGGTTTTTATTAATCATACGGTTAATAAAAGTTGATTTGCCAACATTTGGAATTCCAAGAACCATTAAGCGAATCGGTCTAGGGCGAATTCCTTTTTCTAAATTTTTTTCAAATATAGGTGCAATTAATTCTTTAATCGCTGCCTTTACTTGTTTAATCCCTTTTCCATCTTTTGCTTCTGTTGAAAGTACTTTGATTCCTTGTCTTGTGAAATAGTCATTCCAGCGTTTCGTTTGAGATGGATCTGCCAAATCAACTTTATTTAATAAGATTAATTGCTTCTTCTGTCCTTTAATTTCTTCGATAATAGGATTGCGACTTGATTCTGGAATACGAGCATCCACCATTTCAATCACGACATCGACTAATTTCAATTTTTCAGTTGCTTCCCTACGCGCTTTGGCCATATGCCCCGGGAACCATTGGATTGTTGCCATACGTTTTGAATCCTTTCTATATTACATTCACAAAAACATTCTTATAGAACCAACGAACATTATACCATGTTTTAATCCTTTTTTCCGTTCTCTTCCTTATACATATAACAAAAAACTCAGTACAGTAGCAATTATTCATTACCGATGTACTGAGATAGTAGTCGTTTGCTAAGAAAAAATCATTTCTAGTTAATTACTTCATAAATACTTTCCGTATTCCAACGAAGTTTTGGTTTAATGTCTTCATCTCTATAACCAAACGCACACATGACGGATACTCCAAATTCTGAGGTATCTAGAATGCCTTTTTCTTCTAAATAAACTTCAACTTTAGCTTTATCGAATCCTTCAATCGGGCATGAATCCATCCCCATTAGAGTGGCTGCATTCATCATATTGGCCATTTGAATATATGTTTGTTTACTAGCCCAATCAAACAGGGAACGTTCATCGTTTAGCTGTGCATCACTTTCTTGGAAGCTCTTGATTCGATGCGCATAAGCAGATTCTGAATCGTAACTTCTATGTCTTACCTCTTGCATTAATTTTTCTATATAAGCTGTTTCATAGTTTACACCTTTACGAGCTAGATAAATCACAAAATGACTTGCTCCATCGAGCATTGAAATGGCACCCCATGCCATGGGTTTTAAATCTTGTTTCATTGCTTCATTATTTAATAAAAGCATCTTCCAAGGTTCAAATCCTAATGAAGAAGGGGCTAATCTACCAACTTCCACTAGAGCTGCCCAATCTTCATCAGAAATGTGACGTGTCGAATCAAATTTTTTTGTGGCATAACGTTGATGTTGCAAAGCAATAACTTCTTCTCTATTCATACTGGTGAACTCCTTTATCTTTATTATTACTGAATCTTCGAAAAATCATTGTGTACAAAAGATTGATTCTTACGAATTAAATTTATCAGCCTAAAATCAAAATAGCAATTTCCTCACATGAATCCTTTTACTAATCAAATTTGATTGTAAAAAAATGAGACTGATATAGACCAGTCTCATCATAACTATTGCGGATTATTATCTGAAGATTTAAATTTGACCTTTTTAATTTTAAAGTCAATATGTCTTTCTCTGATGGTTGATTCGATATCATCAATTAGGATTCTCTTATCATTCTCTATCTGAATATTGATTTCGTATTTTCCACCAATATCTTTTACATCCACATTTGCGATTTGATATTGTTTTAAATTACAGTATTCATAAATATCGTGAACAAGAGAAATATCTCCAACAGTTCCATTAATACTTGCCTGATAAATTTGTTGCTGTTTTGTAAAATCGTGAGTTAACCATTGAATTAACATAACAAAAATACTACAAACAATACCAAAAAACCAAAATCCTCCACCAATGGCCATTCCAATCCCTGAAGTAGCCCAAATACCAGCAGCTGTTGTTAAACCACTTATTTTTTTATCCCTCATAAATATGATACCACCACCAATGAAGGAAATCCCACTTACTATTTGAGCAGCCACACGTGAAGTATCGTAATCTGGAGTGTCCAAAAAAGCTTCTTTAGAAATAATCATCATTAAAGCAGAAGTAAGACAAACAATGACGTGCGTCTTTACTCCGGCTTGTTTATTCCTTGCTTTTCTTTCATAACCAATTAATAAACCACAAATACAAGCTAAAATAAGTGATGTAAAATGTCGTAATTCAAGCATTGCATCAAATGACCGTATAAACACTTGATCCATATCTGTCCTCCCTAAAAACGTGTATTCCTATTTTACGTTTGTTTAATAGGAAAGTCAAATTTTATGAAATCGTTTACCGGAATAAGAAAAAGAGGTTTTAAGCGCAAAAAATCAGAAAGTAAGGATTCACGAATCAATCTTCCTAATTTTTTTATAGATAATTTTTCTCGATAAAATCATATTTTGTAAGAAAAACACTCTAACAACTACTCTTCTTTTGCCAACATGTAGCATAAGAATTATATACTTCTCTTCATATCAATAAGTTCTCTTTAAATACGTTTTCTTACTTCTCTATCTTCTACTATCCTTTGCCAAGTATTCATTAATTTCAGAATAAAATTCTAGATAATATAGTTCTTTTAATAAATTTAACAACTATTTAGTTTATTACAATTCAATATTTTTATTTGCAATCTTCTTTTTGAAATAGTTATCGTGTTCAACAAATATAAGAGTTATACCATTATCCAGTATTACTTTCTCAATTTGCTCTCTAGATATTACGTCGATATAATTCATAGGTTCATCCCATATATACAAATGAGCTTTCGTAGCTAAGCTTATTGATAATAACAATTTCTTTTTTTGGCCATCACTGTAAGACTCGATATCACTTTCTAACAGATCTTTCGAAATATTTAGTTTTGATAATAGAGTTCTACAGAGTGTTTCATCAATTTCTTTTGAACGAATGTATTCTTTAAAACTTCCTTTTAAATTTTTTATCTCTTGAGGAACATAGGAAATTTTTAAATCATTTGGCTTTAAAATCATAGTGGGATCAATTTCTAGTTTACCAATCAAACATTTGAACAATGTACTTTTTCCTGAGCCATTTGCTCCATTAATCGATATTCTATCCCCTCTTCTTACCACAAAAGAAAGATCTTGAAAAATTTTTTTATCTCCATAATTAAAAGAAAGATGATTCACTTTTATGAATTCCTTCTTAGGATAAGTCAATGGGTGCAAAAACAAGTTTTCCTGAATCTCTATATCTTTTAGTAGTCGTTCTTTCTCTTCAATTAGTTTTTCTTGCCGTTTTATAAGATTCTTTGATTTTTTCATCATTTTTGCGGATTGATGTCCAATATATCCCTTATCTGGTTTAATTCCCGATATTTTATGCCCATTTTTTGTGTTTTCAATCCGATCGGACCATTGTTTAGTTTCCTTCGAAGCATCCTTTAATCGGCTAATTTCTTTCATTAATTTTTGATTTTCATTAAATTCTAGTTGATTTTTTTGGAGTTTATTTTGATACCAAGTACTGTAATTCCCACTTTGGATTTCTATACTATTGCGATTAATGGACAATACATGATCGATACATCCATCTAAAAATTCACGATCGTGTGAAATAACCATAAATCCCTGTCTTTTTTGCCGAAGATATTCGCTAACAACCTTTCTTCCTAAGGAATCAAGATGATTCGTGGGTTCATCAATTAATACAAAAGCATCTTCCTTCGTAAACAGAATTCCAAGAAGAACTTTCATACGTTCTCCAGGAGATAATAAAGATAAAGGCTGATCCAAAACGCTGAAATCTAAACCTAAAAGACTAAGCTCTCTTATAAATTTCCATTCTTCTTCTGTGCTATTTTGTCTATATATTTCCAAGCACGTTAAATCATGATTTTTAATTGTTGGAGGAAAATAAAAGCATGTAGTGCTATTTGTAATGACACCTGTATATTCTAATTCCTTCGTTATCATTTTTAATAAGGTTGTTTTCCCGATTCCATTTCTACCAATCAACCCTATCTTCCAATTTGTATCAAAAGATAAATTTATCTGATTAAAAATAGGTTTTAGACTACCATAGTAAGAAAACGAAACATTCTTTAAAGAAATATCAGTCATGAACCCACCTCCTCAATTCTAATTTTACCATATTCGTGTAAAGACACAAAAAGGTGATTACGATATCCGTAATCACCTTTTTATTAATGATATAAATTTGAGTAATCTTTAAGACCACCGATCCTGTTTAGAGGCCATACTGTAAATACAGCTTTTCCTTCAATTGAAGCCTGATCGATAAATCCAATCATGCGACTATCCTTTGAAACTCCTCTGTTATCTCCCATTACGAAGTATTTTCCTTCTGGAACTTTTTCTTCTCCAGTCAGTTGTTTTAATGTGAAATCATCAATATAGACAGTCTTTTTATCATTATTCGAATTGATAAACGGCTGTTCTACCTGTTTCCCATTAATGTAAAGGACTCCTCCTTTAACTTCAACAGTGTCTCCAGGCATCCCTATCACTCGTTTAATATACTCTTTATCTTCATCAGGTGCTTTCAAAATAACAACATCAAAACGATTAATACCACCAAGTTTTGACATAATCATATGATCTCCATTATGAAGAGTAGGATACATCGATTGCCCACTAACCGTAAATGGTCTTCCTACAAAAACGTATAAAAGAAACATAATAGTTGCTGCAACAATTATTGACCAAATCCAACTCACAATTTCCTCGATGATTGGATGAAGTTTTTTCTTTTGTTTACTCTTATCTTTTCGAGACTGAAGACGTTCTTCAATAGATGATAGGCTTGAATTTTCTAGTTGATTCTCTTCGTTCATTCCTATCCTCCTTATTGTAATGCTTTCACCGCAGCTTTATATTGTGTATCGTTTTTCTTCAATTCTTCGCGAATTGCAGTCATTAAAGCTGATCCCGTTTGTTCATTCACTTCACCAGTTTCTGAGATTCCTTTTGATTTTTGGAACTGTTTTACTGCTTCAGTTGTTTTAGAATCAAAATATCCATCTGCTTTTACATCATATCCTAAACCTTTTAAGATTGTTTCAATGGTTTTAACATTATCAGATACAGAACCTTCTTTCACGACTTCACGAGTATCCACAATTGTAATGTTGTAGTATTCAGGCATTGATACTGCTTCGGTTGGTTCAATTCCTGTTTTGTGAATCCAAGTTTCATTTGGAGTTAACCATTTAGCAGTTGTATATTTTAGCTCTGCGTTTTTAGAAACATCAACTACAGACTGTACGGTTCCTTTTCCATATGTTTTAGAACCAATTAATTTTGCATTTGCAGATTCTTTAAGGGCTCCAGCTAAAATTTCAGATGCAGAAGCACTTCCTTCGTTCACAAGAAGCACATAAGGTTCTGTGATTTTAAAGGTACCATATTCTTTAGAAGCTTTATAGGCCGTAATTTTACCATTTCTATCTTCAATATTTAAAATAGTCTTGCCTTCTTCTACAAACATATTACTAATCGCTAATGCTTGGTCTAACAATCCACCTGGATTATAGCGCACATCAAAGATGAATTTCTTCACGCCTTTTTGACGTAAATCAGTCACAGCATTTTCAACTTCTTGAGCTGTATTTTTTGCAAACGAATTAATTTTTACATGACCAATTGTAGGATCTGTTTCATCTACAGTGCCCTTTACAGTCTCAATGGAAATTTTCGCTCTAGTGATTTTTACTTCTAATTCTTGACTTCCACGTTGAATGGTTAAAGTGACATCTGTTCCAACTTCTCCACGGACTTTGGATACTACATAAGAAATACTCTTTCCTTCCATATCCTCACCATCTACTTTAAGAATCACATCATTTTCTTGTAATCCTATTTTTTGAGAAGGTGTTCCTTCACGTGTATTACTGATAATCACTTTATTATTTTCAGATCTTAATTCCGCACCGATTCCTCCGAAAGAACCCGTTAGTGTTTCGTCTATCGCCGCTGTTTCTTCATTCACCAAGTAGGTTGTATACGGATCTCCAGCTGCATCACTCATTCCTTTTAAGGCTCCATTAATAAGATTTTCTTTGGAGATATTTTTATCCACATAATCGTTCATCAAAGTTTTATAGACTAATTCTATTTTACTTAAATCTTCGTTAGAGAGCACACCACTATTTGAATTTCCATTGGTAGTTTGCGTAGATTGCGTAGTTGGCGCTTGGGATTGTGGTGAAACTGTAAGAGTTGTGCCAAAGTAAGTTAAAGCAGCAGTGATTAGTACAGCCAGTATTAAAATCCAAACGGAAACTTTTTTTGACTCAAATCCTGTTTGAACAGCTCCTTGAGGTTTTGGATTATTTCCCATTCGGGTTCCTTCTTTCTATTAAAATTTTATGCACGAACTGTTTCTAACGCGATTTCCATCATGTCGTTAAATGTTTGTTCACGTTCTTGTGCAGTTGTTTCTTCACCTGTTAACAGATGATCACTAATGGTAAGAATTGCTAAAGCTTCTTTCTTATGTTGTGCTGCTAATGCATATAGTCCAGCAGCCTCCATTTCAACACATAGCATTCCATAATCCATTAATTTTTTCTTATCTAATTCTGCATTATAGAAGCGATCTGATGATAGTACGTTTCCAACGTGTACACCTACACCACGATCTTTCGCAAGATGATATGCTTTATCTAATAAATTAAAGCTTGCAATTGGAGCGAACGTTACTTGGTTATGAAAAATGTTGTTGAAGATTGATGAATCTGTAGTAGCTCCTTGAGCTAATACAATATCACGAACTTTAACATTCTCTTGCATACCACCCGCAGAACCAATACGGATGATGCGTTCTGCACCAAATTCAGTATATAATTCATTTGCATAAATCATAATTGAAGGAATTCCCATTCCACTTCCTTGAACAGAAACACGTTGTCCTTTATAAAGTCCTGTATATCCAAACATATTACGAACCGCATTATATTGTTCTACTTCAGTTAAATAATGCTCAGCAATATATTTCGCACGTAATGGATCTCCTGGCATTAAAACTGATTCGGCAACTTGTCCTTTTTTCGCATTAATATGAACACTCATTGTTAAATCTCCTTTTCTGGGAACCCCCAATACTTATATATCCACTATTTTACTATAAAATGGAATTAATGAAAACTTAAAAACGCACCTTTAAGGCTTTCTTAACAACGAATGTACATTAAGTTTACAAAAAAGTCCTAAAAAGTCTGTTGGACAAATAACGATTTGCCTTCTATAATAAGATGTATTGAAAGGAGCGTGTTTCTATGAAAGAATCAACTCTCAAAAAAGAACGAAAAGTCCAATCGATTAAGTCAGAAATTATCGGTGAAGTCCTTAATGCTCTCACTCACGGTATTGGTGTGGCATTAGCCATTACTGCACTTGTACTTCTCTTAATGAAGGCTGTAGCCGTTAATAATACTACGCAAATCATCGCATTCAGTGTATATGGCGCCTCACTGATTGTATTATTTTTAGCATCAACGCTCTATCACAGTTTTAAATTTACAAAAGCAGCAAAAGTATTTCAACGAATTGATCACTCTTCGATTTACTTATTAATCGCTGGAACCTATACCCCATTCTGTTTAATCGGAATTGGCGGTCAAGAAGGTTTAATGTTTTGTATTGCTATTTGGATTTTTGCAGTTGGTGGTGTCATCATCGAAGCTTTCTTTTTAGAGAAATTCTCTAAAATTTCAGTTTTTCTTTACCTAGCAATGGGATGGGTTTCCATTTTTACCTTGAAGCCATTATACGAAAGCATGGGTTGGGGAGGAATTCTCTATCTCTTCTTAGGAGGATTAAGTTACTCTCTCGGTACAATCTTCTACAAACGTAAATATCATAATTTTTATCATGTAATTTGGCATATTTTCGTTCTAGCAGGAGCTATCTTTATGTTCCTTGCAATCTTCAAATATTTATAAAGCAAAAAAATCTCTTAGATTTTATCTAAGAGATTTTTTCTTTTGCAATTAATTAGCATTGAATGTCATTTTTGCATGAACCAGTTTCAACATATTCCTTTAAGTTTTCAAAACTTGTTTCAACCATGTTTAATACTGCTTCATCTGTGTAACTACCCATATGAGGTGTTAATAACACACGTGGGTACATTTCAACTAATTTACGGATAGCTGGATTTGCGATTTCTTGACCACGTAAGTCTTTGAAGAATACTTCGCTTTCTCCTTCTAATACGTCTAAACCAACACCACGTAAGTGACCTGATTCTAACGCTTCAATGATAGCATCGATATCTTGTAATTCACCGCGAGCAGTGTTTACTAAGATTGCACCTGGTTTCATTTTGCTGATGAATTCTTTAGTGATTACTTTTCCGTTTGCAGGAATGTAAGGAGCATGAATTGAAATCACGTCTGATTTTGCTAATAACTCATCTAATGAAACTTGAGTACAGATATGATCAACACCTTCTTTAGGGAAAGCATCATAAGCTAATACATTTGCACCTAAACCTTTGAATAATGTAGCTGTTGTTAAACCGATGCGTCCGATACCGACAACCCCAACAGTACAATTACGGATTTCTTTAGCAAACATTTGAGTGTCTACAGTGAAATCTTGTTGGCTAGTTTTTGCTGCAGTGTAAGCAACGTTACGTAATAATGTCATTGCTAAAGTAACTGCTAATTCACTAATTGCGTTTGGAGAATAGAAAGGAACGTAACCTAATTTCATTCCTAATGATTTTGCGTATTCAGCATCGATGTGGTTTACACCCACAGTACGAGTTAATACGTACTCTACTCCTAATTCTTTGTAGATATCTAAAGTTTCTTTGTTTGCCCAGCAGTTACCACGTAAGATAACAGCTTTAAAACCTTCTGCTTTACGAGCACTTTCTTCAGAATTTAAGTATTCTGGAATACATGTTAATTCGTATCCGAATTTCTTGTTTACTTGTTCGAAAATTGGTAATTCAACTTCACGAACCCCATATGCTAAAACTTTCATTTTACATCCTCCGTTTTATATAAATTGAAAAGTAGACCGAGAATCGATCTACTTTTATAGTTTATCCTATCCAGGGAAAATAACAGATCCAGCAACAATCCAGAAGATGATTGCGAATACTGCTAATACAGTTCCTAGTAATGAAGCATTACTTGCAAGTGCTGCTTCTTTATCATATTTGATAGCGTATGCCACAGCAACTGTTGCTGGTGGTGTCGCTAGCATAATAAGAATCCCTTTTGAAGCTTCAGGGCTCATTGGTAAGAATGGGCTAACTGCAAAGATTACTGCAACGAAAACAGCAGGAACTAAAATTAATTTAACAATGCTGTAGAACCAAACCATCTTATCTTTAACGGCTTCACCTAAAGAAATGTTTCCTAAAGTGATACCGATTGCTAACCAAGCAAGTGGTGAGCTTAAATCAGCTAAGTAAGTAAGAGCTTTGAATAACCATGGAGCTGTCTTATCAATACGTAAGAAAGCATACATCATTTCTTTTGTTTCTTCACCGACTTTAACTTGAACTGCTACTTGTGGTAAAGAAGCTTGGAAAATCCATATTAATAATCCAGCAAATGTCGCGATAACAATAATGTTACCGAAAATCATTTTTAAGTTTTTCTTTTCGAATTTTAATCCGCTCATACGAATTAATCCGTAAGAATATAAAAATACACGATACGCTAGGTTGAAGATGTTGGCATATAAAGTACCAGTTGCCCCTAACAATCCATTAATAATTGGAATTCCAAAGAAAGTTGTTGAACCGAATGTTGTTAATACTGATAAAGTAGTTTTACGGTCACCTTTCTCCTTAATAAAGAATAATTCTCCTAAAAGAATTAAAATTACATAAGCGATAAAACCAAAAATAAATACGTTTAAACCAGTTGTGAATGTTTTGTCGTTAATGTCAACCATGAAGGCTTTGAACGCTAACGCTGGAATCGCAACTGATAATAAAACGTTAGATAAGACTTTACCACTGTTTGCATCAACAATATTTTTCTTACGGATGAAATAACCCACTAAGATAATTGAAATTGTTGAGAAAATAGCAGACACAAATGTTGGTGCTGTTAAGATCTTAACGATATTTTCCATTGGATAGATATCCCCTTTTCTTTTATTTTTTGTGCATTTGAAATGCCATAAGATATAATAACACATTCTTTAAGAAATGTTTAACAAAACCACTCGTTTTCATCAAATTTCATTCTGATTTTCATCAATCAAAAATGATTGGAAAACGTTATTTCCAAAAAATTTTCCTTGATGCGTCAAAACATAACCTTCAGGAGTTGTTGTAATGAGCTTTTCTTCCAACAATTCGTTTATTATTTCTCCATAAATTTTTCCCATTGAAATTCCAAATCTTTCCAAAAATTCTTTCTTTGACACACCAGAAAACTTTCTTAAACCTAAAAACATATATTCTTCAATCAGCTGCTTATTAGACAGTCTCGTTTCTGAGAAGATGGGAGGTTTCTTCTCTCTCAAAGGAGCAAGATAATGTTGAATGGGACCATTATTCTGGTATCGGACACCGTTCACATACCCATGCGCTCCAGCACCAAACGCAAAGTACTCATCTGCATTCCAATAATGGAGATTATGTCTCGATTCATATCCAGGAAGTGCATAATTACTAATCTCGTAATGATGTCTGCCAAATTCTTCCATCGTTTTCATTGCAAGTTCAAACATATCTGCTTCTTCATCCTGCGTCGGTAACGGAAGTTTTCCTTGTCTCATCAAATTATAGAAGACCGTCTTCTGCTCTAGAATGAGAGAATAGATTGAATAATGAGGTAAATTCAATGACATCGCTAATTCTAAACTATGTTGAAAATCTTCTATGGTTTGTTTTGGAAGTCTAAAAATTAAATCAATACTCATATTTTTAAAACCGACATTTCTGGCATTTTCAATCGTTCGGATAGCTGTTTCTTTTGTATGTTTACGACCAATGGCTTTCAGTAAATTATTATTAAAGGTTTGAACACCCATACTGAGACGATTCACACCTCCCTGTTTCATCACTGAAAGCAGTTCAGGACTACCATCGTCAGGATTCAATTCCATCGAAAATTCTGCATCTTTTTGAAGTGGTAAATTTTGATGGATTCCATCCAATAATCTCTCCATTTGTTGTGGATTTAAAGAAGAGGGTGTCCCCCCTCCCACATATAACGTTTCAAGCGGTTCGATTTTATATTTTTCCCCAGTTAGTTCCATTTCACGAATCAACAACTCAATATACTCATCGACTGGTTGCCCTTCGATAAATACTTTGTTGAAGTCGCAGTAGTAACAAATATGCGAACAAAAAGGGATATGAATATATGCAGCTTTTGGTGACATTATTCATCTCCCTCCTTTCTAAAAAATAGCTCCCTCTTGAACCTTAATATCTTCATCATATAAATAATCACGGATTATCTCAATCGCAATTTGTAAAGCTTTCGTGCTCTTCTCAAGAGGTAGAGACGGTTTATCCGTCGTTTGCTCTGGAATAAACGGAATATGCATAAATCCTGCTTTAAATGGCTTATCAGCCTTTGTCGCAGCAAATAACGCTTGGTACATAATGTGGTTACATACGAATGTTCCAGCAGTATTTGAAACTTCCGCTAGAATTCCCCCTTCACGAATCGCTTGTACGATTCGTTTAATAGGTAAAGTTGTAAAGTACGCTGCTTCTCCATCACGTTGAATCACTTCATCGATTGGTTGTTGCGAGCTATTATCTGGAATTCTCGCATCATCTACGTTAATCGCAATACGCTCCATTGTAATCCCAGACCTTCCGCCTGCTTGACCAACGCTTAATACTGCATCTGGTTTCACTTCATTAATAGCTTCATTCAAACGCTTTGCTGATTCCTTAAACACAGTCGGTAATTCTAAACGAATCAGTTCTACGCCTTCAACTTCGGGAAGAGCCTTCACGCATTCAATCGATGGATTAATCTTTTCCCCTCCAAAAGGGTCAAATCCTGTCACAATAATTTTCATAACATCCCTCTATTTCGGTTTATTATTTCTTAACGCTTTAACCTTTAATGGGTCAGGCGTAATATACGTGTTTTGCTGGCCTTCATATACTACAAATCCCGGTTTAGCGCCATTTGGTTTGCGAATTTTCGATACTTGAACATAATCCACAGGTACCGTTCCAGAAAGACGATATTTTGAGTAATATGCCGCGAGCATCGCTCCTTCACCAATCGTTTCTTCGGGTGGGTTGCTGGATTCGATTATGACGTGCGAACCAGGAATATTTTGCGCATGGAGCCATAAGTATTCTTTCTTCGCTTTTCTCAGTGTCAATTGGTCATTTTGTAAATTGTTACGTCCAACTAAGATTCGTGTGCCATCTGTTGCGTAAAACACATGAGGTTTTGCACTTTCTTGTTTCTTAATCCCTTTTCTCAAAGCAGAACGTTTTAAGTAGCCACTTTCAACAAGTTCTTCTCGAATCGCTTCTAAGTTGAATACATCCGCTTCTTCAATTTGGTAAATAACACTCTCTAAGTAATCCATCTCATTTTTTGTTGCTTCTTGTTGCTCATGAATATGCGTTACTGCATTTCTAAGTTTTTGGTATTTTTTAAAATACGCTTGTGCATTTTGAGAAGCGGTTAGTAATGGATTTAATGGAATGGTTACTTCTTCGTAGTCTTGATAGAAGTTTTGAACGGTAACACTACTTGCACCTTTTTCAATTTGGTGTTGATACGTATTAATCAAGTCTCCATAAACACGATAATGATCCGCATCTTCTGTTCGTGCTAAATCTTCATCGAGTTTTACCATCTTCTCACGGTTCTTTCGAAGTTCAGATTTCAACATTTGCAATAGATGTCCTGCTAATTGCTGAATCTTCTCTTCTTGAATCTTCTGTACATAGTAAGCACTTAATAATTCAGAGAGGCTGTCGAAGCTTTGAGACTCACCAACCTTACTCATATAAGGAAATGGTAAGAAGTACGTCTTTCCATCCTCTGCCTTTGTAAGTGTAGGCTGAATCGCTGTATTTCCTTCTTCAAGATAGTGATGTAATGCTTCCGCTAAACTTTGGCCTCCTCTTTCACTACGTTCCACAATTTCATGAGCAGATTGCTTACTAATCCCTTGAAAGACATTCATTAATGTTCTTTCACCTGGTTCACCACTATAAGGATGGAGTAAACTATCTAATTCAAAGAGCGAGTATTCAAAAGGATTCTTCTTCTGCGTTTGAGGGGGCATTACATAGCTTGCACCTGGTTGTAAGGTACGATAACTGTTTTGACCAAGAGAGAGACGTTTCACACAATCGATAATCGTGTTATCTTCTTGATTCA
>NZ_CALHIF010000013.1 GCF_938030755.1 uncultured Granulicatella sp.
TGCAAGAAAGATAGAAAAAGCAAGGGCTATAGAGATAGCAAAGTCGGCACTTGATGGGGTAGGGCTTTCAGACAGATATGATTATTACCCTTCAAAGCTTTCGGGAGGGCAGCAGCAAAGAGTGGGTATAGCCAGAGCCATAGCTGCAAGCCCCAAGCTTATACTTTTTGACGAACCCACCTCCGCCCTTGATACAGAGCTTGTGGGAGAGGTGTTAAAAGTTATGAAAAAACTTGCAGAGGATGGCGTGACCATGGTAGTGGTAAGTCATGAAATTGATTTTGCAAGGGAAGTTGCCAATAAAGTGATGTTTATAGATGATGGCAGGGTAATAGAAGAGGGAATCCCGAGGGAAGTGCTTAACAATCCGAAAGAACTTAGAACCAGACAGTTTTTAAGCAGAGTGTTGCATAAAGATTAATTTGTTTTTTGATGAAGAAAAATGCATTGAAGGGATTGAATGTGTTAAATGGGTCGAAAATGAGATTGAAATAAAAAACGAAAAAAATGTTATATATAAATATATTGACGATGAAACGAATAGAAGTGTAGATATGATATTTGGTAGCATTCATTCGGTAAAGGGAAAAACGCATTTAGCCACACTTGTTGTTGAAACATATATGAGGACACATAACATAAAGTCCATAAACAATTATGTATATGTAGGTAAAGCTAAGATTAGTAAAACAATAGAGAAAAGATTAAAATGTCAATATGTAGCATTATCAAGAGCTAGAGGGTTAGTGTGCGTGGCAATTCCAGAAGACTCTATAAATGAAACCATAAAAGATGGTTTGCAAAAGGATGGTTGGAATATAGTTTCAATTTAAGGAGATAGAACACTATCTCTCCAGAGTGTGTGACAAAAAGTCTGTAAATTAAAGAATAAATTAGCCTCCTGTGGTAGTATAAAAACACCATAGGAGGAATTTTTTATGGCAAAGAAGAAAGATATCTACAAAATCAAACCACTCAATGATAATAAGAGAAATATTATTCAGTCTCTTATTGAAGAATATGACATTGAGACAGCAGAAGACATTCAGGATGCCCTAAAGGATTTACTAGGCGGAACCATAAAGTCCATGATGGAAGCAGAAATGGATGAACATCTTGGCTACGACCCATATGAACGCTGCGAGAAAGACAACTACAGAAACGGAACTAAGAGAAAGAATGTTAGAAGTAGGTATGGAGAATTTGAACTAGAAGTACCGCAAGATAGAAACAGCACCTTTGAGCCACAGGTTATTCAAAAGAGACAAAAAGACATCTCGGAAATAGATCAGAAGATAATCTCTATGTACGCAAGAGGTCTTACAACAAGGCAGATATCTGAACAGATAGAAGATATCTATGGCTTTGATTGTAGTGAAGGCTTCATCTCCAATGTTACAGATAAGATATTGCAAGATATCGATGACTGGCAAAAGAGACCCCTTGATAGCGTATATCCAATAGTCTTCATAGATGCGGTTCATTTCTCTGTGCGCGAAGACCATGTAATTAAGAAGCTTGCAGCATATGTAATGCTTGGGATAAATGCAGATGGAAAGAAGGAAGTAATATCTCTGCAGATAGGTGAAAATGAGAGCAGCAAATACAGTCTTGGTGTTCTTAATGAATTAAAGAACCGCGGAGTGGAAGATATTATGGTCATTTGCGCAGATGGATTAGCAGGGATAAAAGAAGCGATATATACAGCATATCCAGAAGCAGAATACCAAAGATGCATCGTGCATATGGTAAGGAATACACTTAAATATGTAAACTACAAGGATATGAAATCGTTTGCAAGTGACTTAAAAACAATCTACCATGCACCAGATGAGAAAACAACATATGAGAACATGCAGGAAGTAACTGAAAAATGGAATAGTAAGTATCCTAATTCTATGAAACGCTGGGAAGATAACTGGGATGCTGTAACGCCAATATTTAAGTTCTCGCAAGATGTGCGGAAGGTAATATACACCACAAATGCAATTGAAAGGCTAAACAGCACATACAAGAAGTTAAACAGGCAGAGAAGCGTATTTCCAAGCGATACAGCATTGCTAAAAGCTCTCTACCTATCTACGATGCAAGCTACAAAGAAATGGTATCTTCCGATAAGGGATTGGGCAAAGGTATATGGTGAATTTTGTATAATGTATCCAGGCAGAATGCCGGAAACAAATTAACCTATATAACACAAGAGAAGCCAGCCTAATGGCTTGGCTTCCCTTGACATGCGTAAGCAAATTTAATATATTGACCTAAAGGCGTATTCCCTGCAAACAGCGGGATACATTCAATAATCTACCACAGAAGGCTAATTTACAGAAAAAGTTTCACACACTCCTCTCCATCTCCTTATCCATGTATATTCCATAGTTTTTTCGTATTTGATAAAGCTCGTCCATAGTAGATTTTGTAGAAGAATACTCTTACATAAGGGTATTCTTTTTTTCTGGCTCTTTGTCAAATAGTGTTGATGAAGAATTTTAGGAAGGGATTAAGCAACTAATTATTGCTTAATTCTTTTTTGTTTTGGGCCAAACATTTTTATTATTAAAATAATCTTGTTTCTAAAATGGTAATAGTCTCTAAAGCCGTAGGCATTTCTTTTGAGTACTTTTATTTTATTGTTTATTCCTTCAATGGGGCCATTTGTTCTAGTTGGATACTCACAAGTATTTTGAATATATGGCAGGTAAGTAATAAGAGTCTTTAATACTCTTTTTAAAACAGGAGGTAGATTTAATTGAGTAGCTGCTTCAATCGTTTCCTTAAATTCTATATAATCTCTAGACAACAGAACAGTTAGAAGAACAAAATAAAATACTTGCTGAAAGACGAAAACAGAAATAAAAAATGAAATAGAAGTATTTGCTAAATAATATAGAGAGTTGCATACTTATATTTTACGCCGACAGCCAGACTTTTTGAGGTCTGGCTGTAATTTTTTGAACCGAAAAGAGATTGTGTATGAATACTATTAAAGATTTTATCAGCTTAATGTATTCACTTTTAGACAAGTGAAAAAGAATAAGAGATATTTCATTGCGATTTTGTATTTCAGACGGTAAAATCAAGGGAGATAATGCAGAAGATAATGGAGTGTATGGCGTTGCTTGTACGAGCTGAGTCATCAGTGAAGTAAAAATTGAGTATATTGATATTTCCAGCACTAGATGGAGGGGAAACGATGCATCATATTGAGATTTATGTAAGTAATTTAGATAAAACCAAGGAATTCTATTCTTGGATACTTAGGGTTTTAGATTTTGAGTTATTTCAAGAATGGAAAGACGGATTTTCCTATAAAAAGGACGAATTTTATATTGTTTTTGTACAGACAAAAGAAAAGTATCTTAATAACGGATACAATAGATGTAATATAGGCTTAAATCACCTTGCTTTCCGTTGTCAAACTAAGGGTAAAATCGATCAAATTAGGAAGAATCTTATTCAGAGAAATATAGTTTTGCTTTATGATGATAAATATCCATATGCCGGTGGTGCAGAACATTATGCAGTCTATTTTGAAGATCCGGATAGGATTAAAGTAGAAATTTGCTTGGATTAACTTGAAAATTTTCAGTAATGATGAGAAATGGTAAATTTCAATTTGTAGCTATGTTTCCACATATAGACAGGTTCAATTGATTCATGTTGCGGATATGTCACTACTTGTACGTTCTTAGACAGGAGGATAAAATAATGGAGATTTTGGAAATGAATCCTATTTCGGTTAAAAAAAGAATAACCGAACTACTATTTGATTATCTTATAATCATAACTTACTTGGGTATTCTGTTTCTTTGCGCTATAACTTATTACTACATTGTTTTTAATGGTGTACCAATGCAAACAGAATTTCAGGCACAGACTCTTACATTTTTTATCAGTGTTTTGCCAATCATGCTTTATTTCACATTTTTGGATTATGCAAAAAATGGAAGTTTTGGGAAATCAAAAGCAGGGCTTCGTCTGGTCTATCAGAAAAAAACAATTCAGGCCAGCTTAATTAGAAATTTCATCAAATTTTTACCTTGGCAATTAGGGCATATGGGAACTATTCATGGAGTCTATAGTGATTTTGATCTAATATCCATTATCCTCTCGTCTTTAGCAACCCTACTTGCACTGTTGTTACTAGCAATGGCAATTTTTAGAAAAGATAAAAGGCATCTAGGAGATTTGCTAGCTCATACACAGGTCCAGCTAGAGGGTGACAATAAGTGATTCAACTTAGCAGTTCAAAAAACGTGGCTATGGGGCACAGTACGTGCAACCCGTGGATATGTTCTTGATGACCGCGCATGTTGAGTGTGTAAGTTTGTTAGTGAAATGTGGATAATCGTTCAAAAATCAGAAGGACTAGAGATGTATATGTTGGAATTATATCAAAATCCTTCTTATAAAGATCTAGTGGCATTTGGGTCCTTAAAAGAAGGAAAAGAATTTATATCCAAAATAACTGGATATACTCTAGAAAATGAAGATGATTTTGTTCAAGGTAATAAAGTAGAAATAACGAACATTTATATGAAAGGATTAGAGTAAACATGAGTCTCTTATTTGAAGAATTTAAAACCATTTGTTTCCATTTAAATCGAGTCGGAATTACACCGACACTGATGGGTTCTTTGGGATTGGAGTTTAGAACGAAAGAAAATTGGGGGCCGTCTGACATTGACATTCATGTGCCTGGTGACCCTAGAGGTTGGGAAGCACCTGATCATCTCAGAATTTATGACTGGGACAAGATAATGAAAGTGATGAAAGACTTAGGCTACGTCTTGATAGATATTCATGAGCATGAATTCAAAAAGAATCGAGTGAGTGTTGAATTTGGAAGTATCGATACCTTATCTGATTTTGCAGGAGTTTCGGAATCGAATATAGAGCTTATTCAGATTGAAGGCATCACTTTTCGTCTTCCAAGTCTGGAACAGTATCTAAGTATTTACAAAGCTTCTTCTCAAGACTCCTATCGAAATGATCACAATAACAATAAGGATTTTAAAAAGATCGAGTGGCTGGAAAGACATTTGTAAATTATCATATGAAAAGTAGTAAGTTGTAAGACTGGCTGCTATGTTATTTTTATCATCATTTTTATAGGTCATTTAATTTATACTATATTGGCTAGTAATAGAATTAGTAAAGAAAAGGATTTTAAATTTTAGATCAGCTTATCCATTATTGAAAGTAACGATTTTATAATTAGATGGTTAATGTTAGAGAATTATCAATTGTAATTTTAAGTGGAGTTATGGATGTCGTTTCTTTTGGAAGAAGTGATCAACTTTCCGTTCCACAGTATCATTTTAAAATGATTTTCATTGCCTTTTGTTTATTAGTATAAAAGCAGAATATTACCACAGGTTGAGGCGGTATCACTTCTTGTGCAAGCTGAGGCATCAGCGAAGTAGAAGTAGATGTTCGGCCCATGCAATGTACACCCAAGAAAACGAGGAAGGTGAAGAGTGATTAGCTGCGTGCTAGTGCAAAAGGAATGCCCAACATATTAATCTAATATAAGTATTAAAACGGTGTAGACAAATGCAAATTTTGGAGGGGTAGATTATGGCTTCAAGTAAAGAGTATTTAGATTTCATTTTAGAACAATTATCCGAGTTGGAAGAAATAACATATAGATCAATGATGGGCGAATATATCGTTTATTATCGTGGAAAAATTGTTGGTGGGATTTATGATGATAGATTTTTAGTGAAGCCTGTTAAATCTGCAATAGCATATATGCCAAATGCAAAGTATGAGTTACCATATGATGGAGCAAAGGAAATGCTATTGGTAGATGATATTGACAACAAAGAATTTTTAACCGGCTTATTCAATTCGATGTATGATGAGTTGCCTGCACCAAAACCGAAGAAAAAGAAATAATCAAATTAGAATTTGTTGAGAGTATTTGAATGAAAAATGCCGTTATATATGTTCATGGTAAGGGCGGTAATGCAGAAGAAGCTAATCACTATAAACATTTTTTTGATGACAGCTTTGAAATCATTGGATTTGATTACAAATCATTGAACCCGTGGAATGCTAAAATCGAGTTTATAAATTATTTGCGAAACAATAATAACAATAAATATTTTAAGAAGTGGGTTGTTGATGGAAATAATAGAGGTTATGGAAAACAGGAAAAATTATATTGAGTTGCTATTATTGGCAGATGAGCAGGAGGATATGATAGACCGTTATATTGATAAGGGTAAAATGTTTGTACTTGATGATAATGGTATTAAATGTGAGAGTGTTGTAATCGATGTGGGGAATGGCGTACTTGAAATTAAGAATATTGCGACAGTTCCGGAATATCAAGGCAAAGGTTACGCGAAAGCCATGATTAATTTTATTATCACGAAATACAGAGGAGAGTATTCTACCTTGCAGGTAGGAACGGGCGATAGTCCAATGACGATTCCGTTTTACGAAAAGTGTGGGTTTGTGCGATCACATATCGCCCCGAACTTCTTTACAGACAATTATGACCATCCAATATATGAAGGTGGCATTCAGTTGGTAGATATGGTTTATTTGCGGAGATCTTTCTAAATTCAGTTTGTGGAGGTAATAACCTTTAACGATAACCTTATGTTATTGTGAAAAAGGATGTGGATATGTTTCCGATGACTGCGTATGTGGAGTGTATAGCGTTGATACAAAGAGTCAAATCGTGAAAATCCTCCATCGTAAGCAATCATGCAAACAGCTGGAATTTAAGGAGAGAAAAATGATTTTAGAAACAGAAAGATTGATTCTTCGCCCATGGGAAGAAAAAGACGCCAGTGATTTATTTCAATATGCCAGTCATCCTGAGGTTGGTCCGAGTGCAGGTTGGCCTGTACATACCAGTGTTGAAAATAGTAGAGAGATTATAAAAAGTGTTTTTTCCGCACCAGAGACATACGCCATCGTTTTAAAAGAAACGATGCAGCCAGTGGGTAGCATAGGATTGATGATTGGCTCTGCAAGTCATATAGGGATTCCTGATACCGAGGCGGAGATTGGTTACTGGATAGGAGTTCCGTATTGGGGTCAGGGTCTTATCCCAGAAGCAGTTCGAGAGATAATGAGACATGGATTTGATGACCTGAATCTGGAGAAATTGTGGTGCGGTTATTTTGATGGCAATACAAAGTCACAGAGAGTTCAGGAAAAATGCGGCTTCCGTTATCATCATACAAAAGAGAACGTTCCATGTGCTTTGGAAGGTGTTCTTCGCACAGAACATATAACCTGTTTATCAAAGTCAGAATGGATTTCATTTAAGTAAATCACTGCTTGTACGAGCTGAGGCATTAGTGAAGTAGAAGTAGATGTTTCACTAATGTGACAAGGCACAACAGAATGTTAAAAAGTAATTTGAGGGAAACCGTTGTAATAAAACTTAAAGTAAATCTTGCTTTTAAGTATGAAACTTATTTCAAAAAATTAGGCGATAAGGAAGATAACAGTTATATTATCGCTATAGAAAAAGAGCAATGAAATATTTTCATCGCTCTTTTTCTTCATCGCTACTTATATTTTGATTATTTTGAAATATGTAGAATTTCAAAAGTCGGTAGGTGTTTATCAGGTTTATTGGTATAAAATGTAAAGATACATTTTTTCCATTTATCGGGATTAAAAACTACAATTTTACCACTTTCATCATTTTGTAATTGCTCATAAATAGTAAATGTCTTTAAAGATTCAGAAACTTTTATATCAACGATTTCTAATGTGACATACTTGGCCGAATCAAAATGGTCCGACAATTCGACTGATGTGGTTACTCCAATTTCAATATTTTGCCAACCGAAAGAAGTTAAAATATTATCAAAATAACCATCAAATATAAATTTGGTCATTCCATTAGTTTCTTTCCAAATATATAGTGGACAATAACTATTAAATAGTTGACCTTCAGATTTTTCAGAGATTAAATAGACTTTTAAAAATAAATCTTCAAAACCATCCATCAAGTGCCCTGTCTTTTGGACACGTTGTCTAATGATATTCATATCATAATCAGATGGTAATTTTATAGTGTATTGCATTGCTTGCATGGAAGTACCTCTTTTCTAATTTATACTTATAGTAAATATGATTTCTGTAATTTTGAATAATACTTAATTATGATATAATTATCATAAAAAATGATAAGGTGTTTTAGATGAATTTTAATGATATGAAAATCTTTGTGACAATCTATGAAACAAAATCCATAAATAAAAGTTCAAAGATTTTACAATATGCACAATCAAATTTAAGCGCTAGATTAAAAGTGATTGAAACTGAACTGGGGTGCAAGCTATTTCTTAGAAATTATAATGGATTAGTTCCAACTGAAAAAGGAGACTTGTTTTATCAATTTTGTAAAGAAACTTCTAATAATTTGGAGAATTTAAAAAAGAGGATTTCAAAGGCAAAAGTAACCGTCTTAATTTCAGAATTATTATTAAATCATGATATTAATAATTTGCATACAATTGATTTAGGTATAAGTGATATCACTATCAAAAAAACTTCAGAAATACCAAGTGTCGCTCAGCAAGAAGATTTTGATAAGATTTTTTGTTTTCAAAAGATCAAAAATCTTAACAATTATGATGAAATTCTAGGAAACATTGAAGCAATGTATTTTTGCTCAAGCAATCAATTGGTTGCCAAGAAGACACCTTTTTTAATTAATAAAGATGAAAATTGTCCTTTTAGAAAAAGAACCGTAAGAGAGTTCGCTCATTTAAAAGAGTTTGTAGAAATTGATTCATTTGAAAATATTATTACCTTAGTTGAAAAAGGACAAGGAATTGCCTTGTTACCCACATGGTTGAAAAATAGATCGAACATAAAACCTTATACTCAAGATTCTGTTAACATTCCTTTTTATCAGTATGAAAAGAAAGTTTAAAATAACTATTTTATATAGATAAAGCAAAGGTATCCAATAACCAAACTAGGGATTTTCCATGAGTTTATTTAAATAAAAAGGTTTATGATATATATTCTTATGTTAAATTAAGAAATAGTCGGTAACTCTCTATTTTTGGGGGTCGTTCTAGTTAAGGGATATAGTTCCGAGGGTTCATAGATATAGAGTATAAAAAGGAGGACTGTCATAGGAGCTTGAAATGTCTATATACATTTTTTGACAAAAATAATTAATTTTGTAAAAGGAGGATATTTATGTTAGGAGCAATTGTTGGAGATGTTGTGGGTTCTGTTTATGAATGGAACAATATTAAAACGAAGGATTTTCCCTTATTTAGGGATGATTGTTTTTTCACAGATGATACGGTAATGACCTGTGCTGTGGCAGAAGCAATTATGAATGGCGGACAGAAGGAAGACTTCATTGATGCCATGAAGAAGTACGGCAGAATGTATCCAAATGCGGATTACGGTGCCAGGTTTAACCGGTGGCTTATGACCGACAACCGTGAGCCTTACAATAGTTTTGGGAATGGTTCTGCGATGCGTGTTTCTCCGTGCGCTTGGGTGATGGAGGCTGCAACAAGCGAGTTGCCGTCCGAGGGAAAACGTCTGGCGCAACTTTCTTCAGAGGTGACGCATAACCATCCAGAAGGAATCAAAGGGGCTATGGCAACGGCAGATGCAATCTTTATGTGCCGTTACTTCTTTGGCGCTCATGCTAGTGACAACGGGCAATCAAATAGCGATACCCCTGAGGAGATTAAAAGACGCATCAAGGAACACATCGAGAAAGAGTATGGATATGACCTTTCTAAAACGCTAGATGAAATTCGCCCGACCTATCGTTTCAATGAAACGTGCCAAGAAACCGTTCCTCAGGCGATTGTTGCCTTTCTGGAGAGTACAGATTTTGAAGATGCGATTCGAAATGCGATTTCTCTTGGTGGGGACAGCGACACTCTTGCTGCAATCACAGGAAGTATCGCAGAGGCAGCTTATGGAATTCCTGAGTGGATCACAGACAAGGTTTATACCTATCTAGATGAGCCTTTAAAAGATGTGCTCAGACGATGGGAAGAATTCGTTGTAATCAAATAATCGTATATATTAGTGTATGACCATATGTTTACGGGGCATGCGGATTGACGTTAACGTCATAGATATGAAGGGTGGAGATGATGGTTTGGCGGAAAATAGACCTAGTTTTAAAGAGATAAAATCATTTGAAGAATTTAACCAATACTATTGGTATCGAGAGGAACTTTCCCAAATTTGTAAGTCTCTTGGATTAGAGTATAGAGGTACCAAGAAAGAATTGGTTTATATAATTGAACAATATTTTCAGGGAAATAAAATAGAGAAATCTGTGAGGAAAGGTCTCAAAACTCAATCCGAAGTAATCACTTTAGAGACTCCGCTCCTGAACTGTGGGTTTTCTTTTAACCAGAAGTTTAGAGATTATTTTGCAGCGGTAACAGGGGTTAGTCCCTTTAAATTTAATGCAGATATGGCAACTGCTTGGAGAAAAGTAAAAAGGGATAATGATTTAAAATTTACGATTCAAGATATGATTAAAATTTATTATGGAGAGTCCGATTACGCCAAGTATGATCATTCGGCTTGTCAATGGAATCAATTTTTAAAAGACTTTTGTGCAGATGAATGTAGCCATCAGTATGCGAACAAGCTAACCGTTGCAGCGATCCTTTGGAGGGAAGTTCGAGATTCAAAAAATGAAAAAGTTTATTACAAACAGCTTCTGAAAGAACATAGCCACAAAATAGAGGAGTATCATAAATAAACATCTTCTGTTTTTCTGTCTGATACGTTGTTTAGAAAACTCTATGTACCTTTAAAAGGATTATAGAGAGGGTCGTCATGCAGACAGGTCTATTGGATGTACATTGTGAGTGCTTGTTTCGTGTGATTAAAGGTATCGTAATAATGTTTAGAATGAAAAAGTTTAGGAGGGTCATCGATGGTTATATTGGAATTGTATCAAGGTGATTATAAAAAAGATTTGGTCGCGTTTGATTCTTTAGAAGAAGGAAGAGCTTTTGTCGCTCAAATCCCTGGATATACTTTAGAAAAAGAAGATGAGTTTGAAATGGAATCTTTTAATCCTGTACGCTTACCGGATTATATAGAGATTGTCTATAATGGAAACATTGTACCTTTGTCTAAATGGATGTTCGACCCTGCGGAAATTGTGGTCATTGTTTGGAAAGAAATTTCGAATCTATCCGTTAAAAACAATAAAATGATCGAAGGATACTCACTAATCGATGCTTTTGTCATTCATAACGATGAAGTGAAAGACTATGTCGAAGCCAGAGAAGCAAACTTCCGCAAGGCAAAAGCTTTCATAGAAAGTAAAGGGTATGAAGTCGATAGAAGCTTTTTCGGAAGTGAAGACGGCGAAGCGATTCTCTACAGAAAAAAAGGTGCCAAAGATTGGCATTTCTTATGTCACTTAGACCCGCTGTTTGTAGGGATTGAAGATATAGAGGGGTATGTGAAAGAAGAGATTGACTCATTCAGCTAAAGGCCGTTGAGAAGGCATGACGTGGTTGTAGGAGTTGAGATTAAAGGAGCACTATTAGTGAAAGCATTAATTGTTTTAGATTGTCAAAAAGGGATGTTAGCTAGAGGGGATTTTGACCTGCTTAGAGAGAATATTTTGAAGTTACAAGAGATGTTTAAAGTGAGCGGGGACCTCATTATTCATACGCGACATATTGATGAGAATGAGGAGAGTATTATTTACAATGGAGACCAACGAGGAGCGCTTGACGAAGAGCTTTCTGCGGATGTGGATTTTATTGTAGAAAAAGACTCACCAAATATTTTCCAGAGTGAAGAGTTGAAGGTAATTCTTGCGAATCATCCGGTAGACGAAGTGGTGATTACGGGATTGAACGCGGAATATTGCTGCTTATTTTCTGCCATTATCGCTTCAGACAGAGGCTATAAGGTGACTTATATTGAAGATGCAACGGGCAGCGTCAATGACGGCGACACTTATGAAATGCCAGGACTTGACCTTGTGGACTTCGTTGGATGCGTCTTGGATTGGTCTGGGCAAGTCAAGGTCCTATACTTCGATGAGTTCAAAGAGAGAGGGTAACAGTCGTTTTTTGGGCTCGAAAGAGTCGATAAAGAAACTATAGATAGAATTGAAATCAGAAGCAGGCAAAGTAACATTTGTCTGCTTCTTTTTTTATAAGAATATGCATTTTGCCATTGAAGGGGCCAAGGGAATGTGAGATAATGGGCTAAGACAGTCATTTGTTTTTATATAAATTGACGAAGGAGAAATAAATATGGCTAAGTTTAGTTTACAACCAGATGAAGCAATGATTCTACAAGAAGTTTTCGTAGAGCATGGTTTCGGAATAGCAACTGCTTATACGGATGAGTTGTATTTGACAACTCGAAATATATATTGTGTTAATAAGGGAGTTTTTGGAAATACCAAAAATATTTTTTGTTATCCTCTTAATCAACTGAAAAAAGTGAATGGACGTCCACAGGCTATTCAAGGCAAGAAAACTAATGGGACCCCGTCATTGGAAATTTATCTTATGAATGGTAATGAGTCTTTTAGTTTTAAGTCAAATAATAAATCAACGATAAAAAAATGGATTAAGGAAATAAATAAGGCACTTGGATACGAAGGTGAAGAAGATGATGAGTTTGATGATAGTGGAACTCTAATGGGAGAAATGAAAGGTGCCTTCAATAATGCTATGTCTGAATTGGGGATTAATTTTCAGCTAGGAAAGAAGCAAGTACAAAAGCAGGCTATTCAAAGCGAATCGCAGAGTAAAATTAATAAAAAATGCATTTCGTGTTCGGCACCATTGATTGGTTATAAGGGACAGCTGGTACACTGTAAATATTGTGATACGGATCAAACATTATAGTTGGAGGATATTTGAAATATGGGAATTATTAAAGCGTTTACTGGAGCAATCAGTGGTAGTTTTGCTGATCAATGGAAGGATATATATACTGCAGGAAGTTTTGATGAGCATGTCGTAGTTATGCCGGCTATACAGAAGTCCTTTAACAATGGAAGAGGTTCTAATTATAAAGGTTCAGAGGGCGTTATATCGAATGGTTCTAAAATCTATGTGCCTGAAAATACAGCTGCTTTTATCTTTAATCAGTCTGGAATTGAAGAGATTATTACTGAAGCTGGTGGATATGAATACCAGAACGGACAAGAAAGTATATTTAATGGAAACGGAATAGTAAAATCCATATTTAACCAAGTTTCTGATAGAGTAGGTTATGGTGGAATCACATCGGACAATAAACAAATTGCGTTTGTAAATCTCCGGGAAATTCGAGATATTAAATTTGGCACTAAGGGAGCACAGGTCTATAATGACTACTATTACGGTACAGATTTAGAAATTTTTGCATTTGGATCTTTTACTATCAAGGTTGTAGACCCTGCAAAATTCATTCGTAATTTTGTGCCTGCCAATGTGAATTATTATACTTTTGATGATACTAAAGTTCGTTCACAGATTCTTTCTGAATTTTTACAGTCGTTTACTGTTGCATTAAATTCTATGTCTAATACATATAGAATTTCTCAGCTTCCATCGCAGGCAAATGCGCTCGCTCAAGCTGTTATTAACGATAATAATAATGCAGGAACTTGGCCGGAAAGATTTGGATTTTCAATAGTTCAAGTTGCAATCGAAAATATTGAGTTTACTGATGATTCAAGAGAACTTGTTAAACAGTACTCATCGAATAAGATGAATATGAAGGCTTATGAGGATGTATCACAAAAAACATCCAATATTGCTGCTCAACAAAAAATTGCTCACGGAATCCAAGATCACGGCTTAGGAGACGGTGGAAATATTATTATGGGCATGAATATGGCTCAAGCTTTGAATCCAAATGCTTCTCAAAAACAAGAAAGTTCATCAATGTCTTTCGATCAGCAGATTGAAGCTTTAAAGAAATTGAAAGATCTTGTAGACGCTGGAATTCTTTCTGAAGACGAGTTTAATACCAAAAAGAAAGAGATTATGGGATTATAAACATAATTGTATTTTCATTGATAGACATGGAGGGATGATGGATTTTACTCTAAGAGATGAGTGAATCTGACATCCCTTTTTTTATACGAAAAGATAATCTTAGACAAATTCCACTAAGAAGTTGGATATCTTCCCTACGACTTGATTTTATAAAAATTCTTCGTGTAATTGAGCAAATTAACCCTTAAAAATTGTTTTATCCCTTAAAAATGGATGTGATTTAAGGGATAATTATAAAATATTGATTTTTTATTTCTACAGCAAACCGGGGTCCTGTCAAAGAGCTCCGGTATTTTTGCATTCTTTATGGAAAGCAAGCTTGACATTTTGTTGAAAACTAATTATATTGGATGTAAAGTAAACTTTCCATATTGAGAGGTGATGCAATGTGAAAAATAGGATTGAGGAAATTCGAAAAGCAAAAGAAATTACACAAGAAGAACTTGCGAATGCACTTGAAGTATCTAGGCAAACGGTGGGTTCTTTAGAAAACGGAAGATATAATCCGTCTATTATATTGGCATTTAAAATCGCGCGTTTCTTTGACATTTCGATTGAAGAAGTATTTATTTACGAGGAGGATCAATATGAAGACGAATAAATTGTGGTATCTAGGATATTTAGTAGGGATTTGTAGTTTACTGGCAGTATTTACACTTAACTTGAATGAATTGGTTAGAGTGTTATTGAGTTTCGTGTTTTCCATTAGTGTATCTGTTTCATTTGTACAACTCGCACACTATAGACTATTGGAAAAGGATCGCGATTACAAAATTAGTATGAATGATGAACGGAATGAAAAAATCAGAGATAAAGTAGATGCAACGATGGCATCTGTACTCATGCTTTTAATGGGAGTTATCGCAGTAGTATGTATTGCAATACAGGCATATGTACCAGCAGCTCTGTTAGCTATTTCGCTAGGAAGTTCTCCCATTCTAATGATGATGATGAATAAGTATTACGAGGGAAAATACTAACTCTAGATATGGAAGCTATGAATTCACCTTTCCTAAGTCATTGAAGCAAACTGGTGAACATGAGATAATGGATTCGAATCGTATTTGAAAATGATATTGCCGTACTTGAAATCGAAACAAGCAAGTTTGAAGTGGCAATTAGAGAGTTTGGAGGAGAAACAATGGATTATCAAGCAGTACGAAAAAAATACACACTATATACTAGAGGCGCGGGTATTGTAGCAATGGTTCTGATTCTTTGTGTCGCAGTGGTGATCAGCGATACGCTTCTTCAAACGGTGGGAGTCTTAGTGGTCTTCGCAGGACTATTGCTGGGAATCCAACTGATTAATAAATGGTATTTAGGCAATGTAGCGAAATTACTTCACGTGGATTTGGATTTAGCATCGTGGAAACAATATATCGAGTTCAATAAAACGGCCAAAAGAGCGGCCCTTCAGATAGATGCAAAAACGACAGAAGTCTCTTACGCCTACATGACGGGGGACTTTGAAACAGCAGTTCAGAAAGCCAAAGAGGCCTTGGAATTGGAGGACCTTAAACCAGAATTTAAGGATATTTTGGAAAGCTATTTAATTCGTTCAGTCGTTTTGAGTCAGCCAGAATTAAGCCGAGAAGAACTGGATGCACTGCTTAACGAGCTGACGATTACAGAAGAGACATTGGCCAAGAAAACCGAACAAGTAAGTGTAGCTCTCTATGACTTAACCATCGCGCATGAGAGTAACGACTACTTCGAAACTTTGACGAATGAATTCAAGTATCCACAGTTAGAAATTATCTACTATCAAGCCTTGAATTCTACCATTAAAGGCGATGCGGCTCGGGCTCACGAATTACTAAGCAAGCTGGTTCATGAAGATGAAGAGTTGTATGTGGTGAGAATGGCAAAGGTTCTATTGAATGGGACAGTTGAAAGATAGAAGAAGCATCATTACAAAATATTTTGTAAAAAGATAAATAAGTTTTTGAATTAATGGAGATAGAGAATGAAAATTAAAAAATTAGATAGAACAATGGGATTATTTTTTGTGATTTCAACGGTAGTGTTGATTTATATGTTTTTTACAAATCGAGAGTTTTTTACGTGGGCTTTTTCAAGACACCAAAATATTCTCAGTTGGTATATCAGACCATTGTTTATAATCCCAATTGTTATTGGTGCTTATAAACAATCTTTTTCGATTTTGTTTATGTCGATTTTTGGCTTATTTACGAGTATGTTTTGGTTTCCAAAACCAGAAGTGGTGGACGAACAGGTTCATTTATTCTTAGAGTTTGAAAAGAACTATTTAACGAGTGGCTGGACAACGGAGAAAATAGTCGTTTGTACATTGATTTTATTATTCTTTATTTTTATGATTTATACTACTTGGAATCGAAAATGGGGACAATTATTATGGGTTGTAATTGCTGGAGCTGTATTAAAGGTCGTCCATAGTATCCTATCTAGTGGAGAAAACGGAATGGCGCTCGTTAAACCAGCAGCTACTGGGTTAGTGATTTGTATAGTGATCATCGTCTTTATTAAGAATAAAAAAGAGAAAAAATAGTCGTTTTAACCAAGGAAAGTGTGGAAGTTCATATAGACGAATAGAGTACACCTTATCAGTAGGATAAGGTGTTATTTTTATGCGGAATCCACAAGTGTAAGAACTGTGCTATAATGGTTGTATTCATTTTTCAGAAAGAAGTGATTACCGTGGATTTTAGAGTAATAGGAGATACTTATAGATATGGCGTTAGAGTATCAGCCATTGTAGTGAAGGATGGAAAGTTGCTCACTTATAAGGTAGAAGGCCAAAATCACTTAGTGGGCGGGGCGATATTAGTCGGCGAAGCAAGCCGTAAAGCTGTAGCCAGAGAAGTGAAAGAGGAATTAGGTGTCGATTGTGAAGTCGAAGAATTAATGTTCGTTGTTGAAAATCGATTTGACTATAAAGGTGAACTCCATCATATGATTGAATTTCATTATAAAGTGACTCTTCTAGGGGAGGTTCCATCTCATACGTTGGATGAAGGAAAATATGAATGTGAATGGATAGACCTCCAAAGATTAAGTGAGTATGATATACGACCTCAATATTTAATAAAAGAATTACCCCTTTGGAAAGCTGGAATAAAACAGATTGATATAGGACTATAATGGAGGACCAAAGATGTTTAAATATATGAATGATTCAATAGAAAAGGGTCTTACACCAGTAACGACAAAAGATTTAGAACAAAAATTTATAGATTTGGGAATCAAGCGAGGGGATATCGTTCTGACACATGTTTCATTGTCATCTATGGGATATGTGATTGGAGGTCCAGAGAGTCTTTATAATGCTTTAAAGAGTGTTGTTGGGGAAGAAGGGACCATTGTTGTGCCGTCTCAAACGGTTGAAATCTCTGATCCTGTGAATTGGCACTATCCTCCAGTTCCTGTAGAGTGGCATGATAGCATTAGAGAGGATTTGCCAGCTTATAACAAGAAATTGTCGTTTTCTAAATCAATGGGTAGCTTTAGCAATTTTATTGGAATTTTACCTCAAGCCATTAGAGGAGAACATCCGATGTATTCGTTTACGGCTATTGGTCATCGAGCGGCTGAAATTGCTCCAAATGAAGGGTTTGATTTTCCATTTGGAGAACAATCACCCCTTGGAAAGATGTATGCATTAAAGGCTAAAATACTAATGATTGGAACAAATTTTGAAACCAATACCTCTTTACACCTAGCTGAAAATAGATTAAATCGAGAAGTATTGATAGAGCGAAGTAAAATTTCAACGACCAATGGCGATGAGTGGATTGAATTTAAAAATGTAGATTTAGATAGTTATGATGATTATTTAGAAATCCAGAAAGAATTTATGAAAGCTCATCACGTTGGAAAAGAAACTCTGAACGGCGCAGAATTACTCTTAATCGATATGGCAGAATGCGTTGATTTTGCACGAAACTATTACATTGAAAGAAATCTAAAATAATCAGCGTAAGTATCGATATGCTATTTCTAAAACAAACCGGAGCTTTGTAAAGGGCTCCGGCCTTTTTATTTAGCAACTGCCTTCTTGTAGTACAGTTCTAATCCCAATGCTACAACTAGAAGGAATACACCAACTGGTAAGTAGAGGGTTGGGTAGACGGAGCTTGTTCTGTAGATATCGAAGACTCCTTTGAGGAAGCTGCCGAAGATGAACGTGAGGCCCCATCTTGTAAGATGCTTGTGTGCCTTCTGACTCTAGGAAGGTTTTTCTGGTCATTTTTGCTATGAGATTTGGCACCACTCCAAGCACGAGTGGAATCATAAACAGTAAGTACATGAATGGGGAGTAGACTTGGTGGCTGAAGAATTCATAGACGTTCCTGCGACCAATGTAGCAATGGTTGTGACTGCTCGCCTGGTTAGGGAGCTTCTCCTTTCCGTTAGTGCAACTAAAATGTGCACGACGAACCTAAAATGTATTTAAAAGAGGTGGAAAAAAATCAATGGACTCGGTAAGATAGAGGTAGAATGAACAATGAGCAGAAGGAAATAGCACTGAATGAATCGATTAGAAGGGAGTGGGAGGAAAAATGAAAGGGAGTAGCAAGGAAGTTTTTGATCACATCTTTTCAACAGCCTCAGTGGATTGTGGGGAAGATAATAGTGGGTTAAAAATGCTATTACGTTATTATAGAGAGGATATTCCTAACACCCCTCGATTTTTATATGATTCGGATGCGGTATACTTTTATCAATTTGATGAAAAAATTTCTTCCCTTGAGAACAGTTGGGAGAAAAAGGATTATGCTGAACGCGGGGACATTATGACTTCCATTTGGACTCCGCTGACTTATTATTTGAATCTTAATAAAGATGGCAAGATAATAGCGAAAAATAATGCCAGTATCGATAAAATTCTTTCAAATCATAATAATGAGGAGTGGACGCTTTTTAATGATTTAGCAGACCATTATGCATCGAGGGGAAATTTGTTGTTGTTACCGAACATGGCAAATCAAGCAGGAAAACGGAATTTGAATCCTGATAAGTTTATGATGTCAGAAGATAAACTGGATCAGTTTTTATACTATTGTTTTGAAGGGAATCTACTCGAGTATTTCAACAACGATAACAAAAATTTAGTGGAATGGATTTATTCAGAAAACTTAGAATGTATGTTTTCTAAAGACTTTTTCCAACACTCTTTAAGTGAAATTGAGAGTGGAAAAGTTATAGTTGATAAAAAGAATCTGGAGATAACAGTAGAAAACTTGCAACCGTTGATAGATAATGCTGAAATTTCAGAATATAAATATCGAAACTTTTCACCAGAAGATTGGAAGACGTATTTTGATAGATTGAACAAAGTAATTGCGTATCGTAATTCGGTTGATATTACACCTCATTTACCTTTAAAGTGGGATAAAAGAGACCACTCAACAACAACTAAGAAAGGATAGAAAGCAATGTCTAAAAAAGGGAAAATCCTAGTGTTTGTGCTGATTCTTATTGGAGTCATCTTAGTAGAGCTCAGCATGTATGTCGTACCGTTTATGGAGGAAATCAAAGCGTTAGAAGGTCCGTTATTTGTTGTTGGAATCTTGTTGATAGTAGGAGCGCTGTGGACTCTTACTAAGAGCATGAAAAAGTCAGAGTGAAAAGGTAGAAAGGAGGAACGAAGATGGCAACGATAGAAAGTGGAGTAGGCCAGGGGATTCCGCTGATATTTCTGATGAGTTTTGGGTTTATTGCGACATGTCTGCTTGTCATTCTCGTTCGCCGATGGACAGCTACAAAACAGAGCGGAGGTCCGTTTACGGCACCGTTTCATATTGCGAATGGGACATTTTACATTCACGTGGCGTTCTGTTTCAAAAGGCGTTGCATCCCTTTAGCATCGATTCGCCAGATTTCGATTGACTCCATGCATGGTCGACAGAGTGGAGGCAGCCGATATGCTGTCAGAATTGAACAAAAGGATGGCACAACGACCATGTTCTTCATGGGGAAGAGCCAAACCAACGATGCGCTTCTGGAGCAGTTACCTCAAGTCGTGAAGTGATATTCGATTATAGTTCATCAGAGTTAATAAAATTACATAAAGCAGTGCCTACTGTAACATCTCACATTGCGCGATGGTCGCCTGAGTGTTATAATAGGCACTGTTTTTTATATATTTAATTATATGAAATGGACTTATTTTAGAAAAGTTTCATGAAATGAAATAATTTACATGAAAAGGAGGAAATTATGTCTACACGTAAAAAAGTATCACTTTCAGAAGTGAATCAATCAATAGAAACTCCTAATAATAATCATTTTTGGCAAAACTTACGAGCTTTCTTGGGACCAGGTGCTCTTGTAGCGGTAGGGTACATGGATCCAGGAAACTGGATAACGAGTGTGGTTGGAGGAGCTTCTTATAAATATACATTGCTCTTTGTTATTCTTGTTTCGTCATTAATTGCGATGCAGTTGCAACAAATGTCTGGAAAACTAGGAATTGTGACACGAATGGACTTAGCGCAAGCGACGGCTCATCATGCACCTAAATGGTTGCGTCATATTTTATGGGTGATTGTCGAGTTAGCGCTGATGGCTACTGACTTAGCAGAAGTGCTAGGGTCGGCCATTGCATTGAATCTCTTGTTTGGCATTCCAATTATGGGAGCCATCTTTATTACAGTTCTAGACGTATTTTTACTGTTAGGAATTATGAAGATGGGATTCAAGAAAATCGAAGCGATTGTATCGACCTTGATTTTTACAATTCTCTTGATTTTCGTGTATCTTGTAGCGCTAGCTGATCCAAGTATCTCTGGAATTTTCCAAGGATTCTTACCGACAGCGCAGTTGTTTGATAAGACAGCACCAGGGCACGAGAGTATATTAACATTAGCACTCGGGATTGTCGGAGCAACTGTGATGCCGCATAATCTGTACTTACATTCGTCACTGTCTCAAACAAGAAAAGTCGATTACAATGATCCAAACGATATTCGTAAAGCCGTCCGTTTTATGACATGGGATTCGAATATTCAATTAAGTTTAGCATTCATTGTAAATTCGCTGTTATTAATTTTAGGAGCCGCATTGTTTTTCGGACATGCTTCTGAAATCTCAGCGTTCTCGCAAATGTACAATGCGTTACAAGACTCCAAAATTGCAGGGGCAGTCGCAAGTTCCACTCTTTCGACACTGTTTGCAGTCGCTCTATTAGCTAGTGGTCAAAATTCAACCATCACGGGAACATTGACCGGACAAATCGTGATGGAAGGCTTCTTGCATATGAAATTACCACAATGGATTATCCGACTCGTAACGCGATTATTTGCGTTGTTACCTGTGATTGTAGTGGCACTCCTCTTTGGGGCGCAAGAAAAAACATTGGACCAACTCTTGGTCTATTCACAAGTATTCTTATCAGTGGCGTTACCATTTTCCATTTTCCCGTTGATTTACTTTACTTCAAAGAAATCACTCATGGGAGAATTTACAAACGCTAAATGGAATACTTTTCTTGGATACGCGGTGGCAGTTATCCTTACTATTCTAAACTTCAAGTTAATTATTGATTTATTCTAGATTGAAACGGGCATCTTTGGGTGCTCGTTTTTCGTTCCTTAGGTGTTCAACATAGAACTTGCTCTAGAACTGAGGTGTAGAAAAAATTCTCATGCTAAAACTCATCATCTTCATAGAGGTTATGTTGTATTTTTCGAAAGAATAGAATAGACTATAAATGAGAAGATTAAAACCGTATTCAA
The DNA here is from genome assembly GCF_938030755.1 of uncultured Granulicatella sp. GTDB lineage: Bacteria > Bacillota > Bacilli > Lactobacillales > Aerococcaceae > Granulicatella. The sequence goes on from NZ_CALHIF010000013.1 coordinate 21,725, forward strand.
AGGATGTGACAGTTTCTATGCAGAAAAGAAACATGGAGAAATCATCCAATCGAACAATGGCACGTATAAAAAAATCGTAGACTCCAGTAAATATAAGATTTAGATGAGAGAAAGTTGTTCCAAAGTAAGTATTGTAGTTGTCCCTTTTAGAAGAGAGAATGGAGGCATTAAGATGAAAAAGGGTCTTATACTGCTGATGTGTATGAATATGTTGCTATTAGGATCTTGCAAGTCTCCTAACGAACAAAACAAGACAACGACAACGGATACTTCTATAGAAACTTCAACTTCAAAGCAAGTGACAGAGCAGTCGCAAACGAGTGAAACAACGACTCCTGCACCAGTGACTACGCAAGAAACAACAACGAGCGTCACCATACAAGAAACACAAACCGAAACCACAACCGAGGCGGTGGCTCCAACTCCGCAACGTCGTAAGAAGATTTTAGCCGTCACTCCGCAAATTCAAGAAGAATGGTATTTCTGTGCGCCTGCAACAGTGAGTATGATTCTTTCCACCCAGGGGAAATTCGTTTCTCAGCGACAATTGGCACGGGAGATGGGGACTTATGTACCTTTTGGAACGCATAATAAAGATGCCATTCGTGTGTTGAATCAGCATTTATTTGGCTATTCAGTGCCTATGGAAGGACAGGCTGGATATCGCCTAGCCGTTGTTACGAATGCAAGTCCAAACTCTGAAGAGATGAGAGTATTCAAGGAGCGCGTTCGCAAAAATATTGATGATGGCTATCCAATGTATTACACTTTCACCCTTTCCAAAATTTATCCTGGAAAAAATGGGGAGCATAATGTGATTGGTATTGGCTATGAATTGACCCCAGACGGGAAAGATATTTCTGCCATTTATTATTTAGACTCTATGACACATGAACAAGATCCTGTATATGGTGGATTAAAAAAGGTGACGCCAGAAGAGCTGCTTGAAGCAATGGCGGCTTGCGAGGAACCTAATTATGCTTGGTAAGAGAATGATGAATTAAAAATAGGATTAGAAGGAAAGTGAGAGGAAACATTAATGAAAAATTTTTCTAGAACAATAAAAATAGGTTTATGTGTGGCAACGCTAGTGACGTTAGCTGGGTGTGCACAAACATTCACAAAATCCGAGTCAAAAAGTGTGGCGGAAACAACTGCTCCATCGACAACTGTCGCAAGCGCGAAGGAAGAAACGCCGCAATGGGTGGCGTCCTATACGAATATGTCGAACCAGAGCAGTATTGATGAAGTGAAGGCGTTACTCTCTGCATACATCGATAAAGAGAGTGTAGAATCATTCTTAAAATTGGTGAAGGAGTACAATGAAATTGTGGCTGAGACGGGTCTTCAAGGAGATTTTGCGTCTTTCACCAAAACAGAGTATGACGTAGAGAAAATCAGTAATCTCTGGAATGCGAAGATGGGTGATTTTGTCGGAACGAACTGCCGCATTAATACTTATGCATTATTGAAAAATAGCATTGAGATTCCTCCGATTGAAAAAGATGATACGCTCCTTTTCATTGACAATGACGCCATCGACAAAGGAAAATTATTTAGCTCTGAGGATAAAGAAGCGTTAAATCGATTATTTTCAAGAGTAAAAACAGAAGCCACAACCGATGTGAAAGTACATGCTGCAAAAATGGAGCAATTCCTCTCTAGGTTCAAGTTTAATGAGAACGCTCGAATGCTTTCTGTAGTGATTCATGACAATCTGGATGGCGAGTCCCTCTTCATTGGGCATGTCGGTGTATTAGTGCCAACGAGTGACGGTTTCCTTTTCGTTGAGAAGTTAACGTTTGAGGAGCCGTATCAAGCGATTAAATTTGCTTCCAAAGAAGATGTTTACAAGTACCTTTCAACGAAATACCAAGATTATACCGGAGAAGGGTTAGCGAAACCATTCATTATGGATAACAACAAATGGGTAGAGATGAAGTAAAAAGGATGTATTCATCTTGGTAAGCAATTAGGAAGTAACGGAGGAAGGTAAAAGGATGGCTTCTAGCAAGGAATATTTAGCCTATATTTTAGAACAATTATCAGGATTAGAGGATATCCGCTATCGAGCAATGATGAGGGAATATATTTTGTATTACCGAGAAAAGGTTGCCGGTGGAATTTATGATGATCGATTCCTAATCAAAAATGTAACAGCTGCCAGAGAAAGCATGCCTGATGCTTCATTGGAAAAACCTTATGAAGGGGCAAGAGAAATGCTTCTGGTGGAAAATGTAGAGGATAAGGAGTTCTTAACGAATTTGTTTAAAGCTATCTATGATGAACTGCCCGCTCCGAAACCAAAGAAAAAGAAATAATGCATGGAGAAGAACGTCACTATATTAGACGATTAGCAGGCATTCTTTTGAATCCATAAAGTAACGATAGCACTTATAGCAGTTTCAAAGTGCTATAGGTGTTTTTGACATGTTGGAAAAAATGGTTGAATGGGAATATAACCGTCTCAAGTTATTTGGTATAATGACAGTATAATTTAAAGGGATTTGAGGCGAAGACAATGAAGCCAGAAGAGTATTCTTGGAATGAGTGGGAACAAAATATTTATATCAATGGGAAAGAGAACGACAAATCGCATTAGCGCGAGACTTTTTAAAGAAAGTAGGACACTAAAGATGAACATGATTATTAGAGAAATTATAGATAAAGAGGAAAAAGAATCGATTTCAAAAGAAGTTTTATATGATCTTCCAGAATGGTTTGGAATGCCAGAAAGCACGCAGGAATATGTTGATGATGCGATGGACAAACCATTTCTCGCTTGTTTTGTAGAGGATAAACTCGCAGGATATGTTGTGTTGAATGCTACGAGTGAGGATTGTGCAGATATTTTTGTGATGGGAGTCAAAAAGGAATTTCACCGCAAAGGAATCGGCCAAAAATTAAATAAGGCGTATGAGCAACTAGCCAGGAGTTTAGGGTACACTTATTCCCAAGTGAAAACTGTAAAAATGGGGCATTACGAACAGTATGATGATACGAATCTTTTTTATAAGGCGATGGGGTATAAGGAGTTAGAATGCTTCCCGACTTTGTGGGATGAATGGAATCCGTGTCAAATCTATATTAAATATTTAGGGGAATGAAGCGGAAGATTACAACAGGAAATAGGAAATAAAGGAGAGTTCGATGAAAGTAAAGAAGATTGGTATCGTCAGTTTGTCTAGCGGCATTTTAGGAGAGAGTTCTATTCAACATGAACTCAATCTTGGGAAAAAACGTTTAGAAGAATATGGGGTAGAAGTTGTGTTTTTACCTCATGCATTAAAAGGGCTTGAATTTATAAAGCAACATCCAGAATGTAGAGCAAAAGACTTACTAACTGCTTTTCAAGATGATTCGATAGATATGATTTTATGTGCCATTGGCGGAGATGATACGTATCGCTTACTCCCTTATTTGTTTGAACAAGACGCGCTTAAAAAAGTCGCTAAGCAAAAGATTTTTTTAGGGTTCTCAGATACGACCATCAATCATTTGATGTTGCATAAGGTGGGCGTTCGCAGTTTCTATGGACAAGCCTTTTTACCGGATGTGTGTGAACTTTCAAGTGAAATGCTTCCGTATACAAAATCGTATTTTGAGGAATTACTGACAACAGGAAGAATTACAGAAATCCGACCAAGCGATATCTGGGTTCAAGAAAGAGAAGACTTTAGTGAAAAAGGGCTAGGGGTTTCGATGCCAAGTTTTCCAAATCAAGGGTTTGAGTTGCTTTCAGGGGATGCGCAGTTTACAGGACAAATTCTAGGAGGGTGCTTGGAATCCATGTCGGAATGTCTTGAAAATTCAAGATATGAGGATACGGTTCGCCTCGTACAACAGTATCAACTATTTCCTACTTTAGAAGAATGGAAAGGAAAAATTCTTCTGTTAGAGACGAGTGAAGAACAGCCGACTCCTGAACGCTTCCAAAAGATGATTCAAACGCTAGAACGCTATGGCCTTTTTGATGTGGTGTCCGGAGTGCTTGTTGGGAAACCACAAGATGAAACCTATTATGAAGAGTATAAAGAGATTCTCGTGGAAGAATTAGGGGAGAAGCATCTATCCATTGTTTACAATATTAATGTTGGACATGCTACCCCTCGTTGTATCATTCCTTTTGGGATTGAAGCCCAAGTGGATGTGGACGACCAAGTGATTCGTTTTATCTATGAATAATAAAATTACAGAAGTGAGAGTAATGAAGCAGACTCGAATGTGGAAGAGGAGTCTGCTTTCATTTTTCTACAACGGTGATATTTTCCAAGATGTATTTACTGACAAATGGGAATAGAAATGCCATAATGAGGTGAATTCTAACAAAATTAGGTATGAGATGAATAATGATGCTATCGCTACTGTATCGATGAATCCATACCTGAGAAGCAAAACTCTTATGGAAAAGGAGTAAATATGGAAACAAAAAGATGTGATTGGGCTAACCATAGTCTACTTGAACAAAAATACCACGATGAAAAGTGGGGAGTCCCTATCTTTGATGATAAGGAATTATTTAAGATGCTTTGTTTAGAAGGAATGCAAGCGGGGCTTAGTTGGTCTACAATCCTTCAAAAAATGGAAGGACTGTGTAAAGCTTTTGATAACTTTGATCCTGACATCGTGGTGAATTATGATGAAGAAAAGGAGGCAGAGCTCCTTCAAAATAAAGAAATCATCCGAAATCGATTGAAAGTAAAATCTGTTGCGAATAACGCCAAAGCTTACTTTAAGATATGTGAAGAGTTTGGGTCGTTTAGTGACTATTTATGGGGATTCGTTAATCATACCCCAATCATTAATTCTTGGAAATCCATCACAGAAGTCCCAGCAAAAACGGAGCTTTCGGACAAGATTAGTAAAGATTTGAAGAAAAGAGGCTTTAAGTTTATTGGATCTACTATTACTTATGCATTTATGCAATCGGTAGGGATGGTAAATGACCACCTTTTGGACTGTAAGTTTAGAAGGGTAGAGAAGAATTAAATAAAATTTTTAATAGGAGAAAGGTGAAGGAGAAAACATGAAAAAAATTGCTTCAAAAGAGTTTAAAGAATTATACCAAACTAGTGAAATCACGGTATTAGATGTACGAGAAAAGGGAGAATTTCAAGACGGACATATTGCAAATGCAAAGAACTATCCTTTAAGTACATTGGAACAAGAATACACAACATTAAATCCTGAGCAAAAATACTACGTAATTTGTCAAGGGGGCATGCGTTCAGCAAGAGCTTGTGAATTTTTAGAGGCAAAAGGGTTTGATGTGACGAATGTTGAAGGTGGGATGAATCAGTGGCAAGCTTAGTGCAAACGAACAAGGTGCAATTGTTGCCTTTTAGCAAAAGCTACCTGCAAACGATTTGGAAGATTGGTTTTTCAACGGAGAAGCCAGAGTGGACGAAATGGAACGCACCGTACTTTAATGATTATCGTAAGTTTGACGATGCCAAAAGCTTCGAAGAAAGTCCTGTTGCAGCCTTCTTAATGGGCGAAGATTGCCGGTGTATTGTCGCTGGAGACCAGCCTGTGGGGATGGTTTCAAAATCATGGGTGGATGAAGCCACGCGATGGCTAGAAATCGGGATTGTGATTTACGATGATCAGTTGTGGGGGCAAGGGATTGCGACAATAGCGTTGAAAATGTGGGCAGATGCTATTTTTAATGAAATAAGAGCCCTTGAACACATTGGGATGACGACTTGGAGCGGGAACAGTGCGATGATGGCCGTTGCTGAAAAATTAGGGTTCCTAAAAGAAGGTCAAATCCGTAAAGTCCGTTACTATCAAGGAAAGTATTATGACAGCGTAAAGTATGGAATTTTACGCGAAGAGTGGACTGCGAGAGTATAACAATAAAGAAAGAGACTGATTACGCGAATCAGTCTCTTTTAGTATATTTGTCATTATTTTCCAGGAGTTTTTGGATCTAAGCCAAATGATTGTTCTAAAATTGGTCTTAAATTATTTATCGTATCCGCTGTACCTTCTATTGCGATAGCGTACACTTTATCACCTTTTTGAACGACCCATTCGTACATGTATTTACCATCAGAGAATGCGATTTTCATTAAGTAGGCATCCTCTCCAGCAAATTTAGCTCTTGAGCCTTGTAAACTAGTCTGTTGTTTGTCATTTTGCCAGTGGTCATACAAACGATTCGCAATTAACTCTGCGCCAAATGTTTCTCCGGTAGCAAGTTTGACAGAGTCTTTAGTGTACGAGTTCATTGATAATACATTGTATTTATCTGGTGAAGAAAACTGGAATTGAGAACCAGTATTTTTATCTTGGTATGCGACCCAATCTTTAGGAACATTGACATAACCAGATGCTTCACGGCCAACACGTTGAGTGTCTGAAAGTGAAATTTCTTTAGTGGTAGAAGAAGCGCCAGCAGTTGTTGTCGGAGCGGTTGTAGTGGGTGCAACTGTAGTTTCTTTAGCGACTTCAGTAGTTGGCGCTGCAGTAGTATCCAATGTTTTCTTTTCTTCGTTCCCGCAAGCGGCTACCATTAATACGGATAAAAGCATTACAGAACTTAATAAAATTTTGTTTTTCATAAAAATTATTCTCCTTTATTTAGTTCAGATTTTTGATTATTGTCCGGGAGTTTTTGCCTCTAAGCTCCATGTTTGTTCGAGAACAGGTCTTAAAGCATTAAGCATTTCCTCAGAACCTTCAGTTTCGATGGCGTATATCTTCTCACCTTTTTGGAAAAACCAACAGAGGTAGTATTTACCATCTGTAAATAGAACTTTCAGTAAGAAAGCCTCCTCGCCAGCGAATTTGGCTTTTACACCTTTTATTTGGTCGACCTCTTTTGAGTTTTTAAGCTTAGCATATGTACGGTTAGACATTAACTCTGCACCAAATGTTTCACCGCTTCCAAGTTCTACTTTATCTTTAGTGAAATTGTATAGTGCCACAGCATTATATTGATCTGGTGAAACATATAGTAATTTAGTTTCGCTATTCTTAGTCCAGTCTTTAGGGATATTGACATAACCAGTATCAGCATTCCCGATTCGTTGAGTGTCTGCAAGTGAGATTTGTTTTACGTCAGATGAAGTCCCAGCAGTTGTTGTAGCCGTTACAGTTGCAGTTGTATTTGCTTGGGTTGTTGGTGCTGCTGTTGTCTCCGTTGATTTCTTTTCACCGTTCCCGCAAGCTGCTACCATTAACGCAGATAGAAGCATTACGGAACCTAATAAAATTTTATTTTTCAAGATAATTGTTCTCCTCAACAGACTTATTATATTTGTATTATAACACGTAGCAGATTGAATTTAAATAAAAAACATTTTACAAAGGCTGAGGAAAGATAGGGTATCAAAAAAGAGACTAGTCGCGTGGATTAGTCTCTTTTAGGTTGTTATTGATTATTTTCCAGGATTCTTAGGATCTAGCCCCCAAGTTTGTTCGATCAGTGCAATCATTGTTACAATCGTCTTTTTGTCTCCTTCAAAAGAAGCGGTATAGACTTTATCTCCTTTTTCGAAAATCCAAGTAAAGTAGTATTTACCGTCTTTCATTAAGAGTTGTAAGAGGAAAGCATCCATTCCGGATACTTTTGTTTTAGAACCTTGGATTTTATCAACGTTTTGTTGACCACTCCAGCTAGCTGCTAGACGATTGGCAATCATTTCTGCTCCCCAAGTTTCTCCTTCACCAGGTTGTGCTTGATCTTGAGTAAATCCATTTAATGTAATAATATTGTACCCATCTAAAGCGGAGTACTGGAATTGTGGACCACCATTCACATCTTTAAAGTTGACCCAATCTTTAGGAACGTTGACGTATCCAGTATCGTCTCGTCCAACACGTTGAGTGTCATTGAGTGAGATTTCTTTTTCTTCTGAAGAAGCTCCAGTTGTTGTCGGCGCTTGAGTGGTTGCTTGCGTAGTTGTTTCTTTAACGGCTTCCGTAGTTTGAACAGTAGTCGTTTCTTTTGTTTCTTTAGTAGAGTTACCGCATGCCGCAAATACAAGAGCAGAAAGAACAGTAACAGAGCCTAATAAAATTTTGTTTTTCATCGTTACACTCCTAAAATATGAATTTATAGCATTAGTGTATCATTTTTTAAGATTTTTTAAAAGTTCAGTCATTAGTTTGTCGGCTTTGATAAAAGTTAGCCCTAAACATTAGAGATGAATCAGATACCAGCTTATTTCAATAGATGGTATAATAGAATTACGATTAATAATGAGGTGAGACTTATGCACACGGTAAAAACTATCCTATTTGTTCTCGGGAAAACCTTTGCTGTTTTTGGATATCTCATCGTGTTCAAAAAGCAGTATGGGCTCATCAATGATTTCAAAGCACGGAAGAGGGCGGGGAGCCAAAAGGATATAGATGCGATTCGAGTTGGGCAAGTTGAGTTAATCCTAGGTATTGGATTGCTTCTACTATTTGTGTTATTAATGATATTTACGTAGAGAAAAACGGTAGAAAGAGAGTTTAGCAGTGAAGGAATTAGCATTAACATTAGAAGATACGCAGTGGGAGAAGACGACGATTACGCATGATCGAAGTATTGTGCGAGCGATTGTGGTAGATGAAGATGGGTATTTTTACTTCGTTCGTGTACATCGCGATGATATCTTTGGGACTGGCGTTTTTATCGAGACTGCTGGTGGAGGCGTAGAAGAAGGGGAATCCACAGAAGAAGCCATCCACCGCGAACTAAAGGAAGAACTAGGCGTCAAGGTCAATGTCCTTTGTAAAATTGGCCTAGTTAGTGACCACTACAATCAGATTCACCGTCACAATTTAAATCATTACTATCTTTGTCGGATTAAGTCTTTCGGGAAAACCGAGATGACTCCAGTAGAACAAGAGGAATTTCAATTATCGACATTAAAGCTAACTTATGAAGAGGCTGTTTCTGAGTACCGAAAGTGTGCTTCTAAACCATGGGGAGTACTTCTTGCAAATCGCGAATTACCCGTTCTTGAATGGGCGAAAGAATGGTTAGCTTCTGAATAGAAAATATATGACCTGGCAGAAATACCAGGTCTTTCTTTTTATAAAAAACGTATTGAGAAAAAATAACGTAATCAAATTATGAGAGGAGGGCGAATGAAATTGTGGCTAAATTATGGTACAATTAAGTCGCAAAATAAAAGGAGGAATGAATATGAAAATTATTCCGATGAGAGATTTAAAAAATACAGTTGAAGTAGAAAGACAATGCAAAGAAGAACAAGGACCTATTTTTGTGACTAAAAATGGGTATGGGAGATTAGTCGTGATGGATATCGAATATTATGAAAGTACAATTCAAAAAATGGAAGAAGCTCGCTTATTGATTGAAGCACTTGAAGATGTCAAAGAAGGTCGTGTGCTAGATGGAAAAGAGGCACTTCTAAAATTGAGGGAGAAGTATGGAATATGAGTTTGAACTGACCGAAAAAGCGAATAATGATATTGAAGGGATTCTCTATTATCTTTCCAAAAGATTAATGACTCCACAATCAGCCACTCGTTTTATGGATACACTGATGAAAGGATTCAATCGCATTTGTACATTCCCTGAGAGTGGAGAAGTTTTAGATAACAAATTTGTTCCAACAGATATGATTCGAAGGGTTCTGATTGGGAGATATGTCATTTATTACCTCGTCATGAAGAGAAAAAAGAAAGTTCTGATATTGAGAGTATCTCATGAATTAAGAGACGTGAGAAATATCCTTCGACATACAGACTTTAATATCGAAGAATCTAGTTCAATGCTCTTAGTTTAGCAAATCAAAGAGATGAATTATGGGTGACGTAGACGACCTGGCAGAAATGCCAGGTCTTTTTCTGTTATCGATATACCCTATACGTTTTTTACACTCGAAAGGACGAAATTTAAATAAAAACACTATTGTATTCAAGTTGAGGGAGGTCTATACTGAAACTAATAAGGGAGTTTTTAATAAAGTATATTAGGGGGAATTAGGGTGAAAATTCGTTCGAATTGGAAATTGGGGTTATTGGTTCTGGCTTGTGTTTCTTTAGCAGCATGTGGGGGGCGTAAAGAAGAGACTAAGTCAACGACAGAGACAGTAGTGACCGTCACGACCGTCGAAACGACGACAGTGGCACCGGCTAAATTACCAGATTCTTTACTTCCTTTTAAAAAGGAGAAACAATTGGTGTTGGGGGAACTGGATAAGCTGGAGCGTTCTACATCAGCACATATTCAACTGAATATTAAAGATAAACCAAAAGCTAAGAGAGAACCAAAAATCAGTGTGGATCCAGTTGGTTGGCATAATTATAAGATGCCAATTGATGATTCAGGAAGTGGAAAAGAAGCTTGGTTGATGAATCGTGGTCATTTAGTAGGATACCAATTTAGCGGACTCGATAATGAGTTGCGTAATTTAACACCGATGACAGCCTTATTAAATACAGGAAGCTTGTCGGATAAGGATTCCGCGAACAAAACCGCGATGCTTTTCTATGAGAATAATCTTGCGGATTGGATAAATGCTCATCCGAATGATTGGTTGGATTATAAGGTAACGCCAATCTATCAAGGAGATGAATTGATTCCACGTCAAGTTGAGTTGCAGTATGCTGGAATAAAGAGCGATGGAACTCTGATGAAAATTTCTTTTGGAACAAAATAAGAGAAAACGGATGAAGACGGTGTAACTCATGTAATTCTAGAGAATACATCACCAAATGCAAAAATTGACTATGCAACGGGGAATGCGGAACCATTATTTGCAAAGAAGAAAGTGGAAACAACACAAGCAACGACTGTAAATCAAGAAGAAAAAATTACTGTATATGTAGCTAATAAAGGGAAATCAGATGTTTACTGGTACTATAAAGAAAATATGCCAGGAAATACGAATAAGAAGAATATTGTGGAAATGACAGAGGCGGAAGCAAAACGCCAAGGGAAAATCCATACGTCTAAAGAAAAGAGATATCGACCATAAGAAAAAGTGACCACCGTACAATTAGTATGGTGGTCACTTTTTTACTCTTCCTTCATTAAATATCCTAACTTATCGAGGGCATCTTCGATATAGTCAAGATCTTGTTGGTTTTCTGCTTCTACCAGATGATAATGCACACCATCTGTTAAAGAGGAAAGAGGGCGATAGTCTTCTTGCTGGATTTGTTCCAAGAAGTGTTGAACATCCCGGCGACACGTCAGTTTCACGAGCGTTTGAATTTCCCCGTATACTGGATGGTCGATTTGAATATTTTGGACGCGTCCTCCGTTATCAACAATCGCAAGCAGTTCCGTTTCGATGGCCTCCGTATCATGTTTGACCTTGAAGAGGCGATGGACGTACGGCGAGCTCTCTGGTTCCTTGTAGACATATCCGCGGTTGGTTGATAGAATCGTGGCTCCATCAGCGCGAAGAAGGGCGATATCTTGGACGATGATTTGCCGGGTCACGTGGAAATGTTCCGCCAGACTTTGCCCATTAAGTGGTTTTGGAGCTTCTTTCAAGAGCTTTAATAACTCTGATTTTCTTTCCTTTGGCATAGTAGACCTCTTTTAACGTCTTTTTTGTAAAATTTTATACACCGCTAGTGCTAATTCATAGTCTACCATACTGTGAATCACTGTACCAAATCCGACTAGGACGAAGAGGACGTAAAACATGCTTTGAAGATCTGTCCCTGAAACTGAGTAGAAAAGTACGCAGGCTAATACTTCGCCGACTGCGTGAATGAGCGCCAATACGAAGTTGAAAATCCATGAGGATTTGCGGTTTTCTAGCGTCTTTGGATATTTCTGTAGGAAAAAGGCTCCTAGTGTCGCAAAGAGAATATGCGATAGCGCGCGGAAAACGATGACGAGTGGGTATGCTCCGGAAATAAAGAATCCATACGATGACCCTAGAACAACGAAGATGGCCATCCACGGGTTAATAAACATTGCAATAAAAATTGCAACGTGGCTTCCGAGTGTATACGAAGCAGGTGGAATCACCAATTTTAGTGGCATCGCTATCGGAATGAAGATGGCGATTGCGGTTAATAGTGCGGTTAGTGTCATAAAACGAACATTTTTCATCAGAATAAAACTCTCCCTTTACCTTACTGTATATACAGTAGTATAGTTCTGTGTATACAATAAATCAATACCAAAAACTCACTTTGTAAAAATAAATGAAAAGGAACCTCGATAAGAAGTTCCTTTTCGCTTATAATCCGCTCATTTTTCGCTTGATTCTATAAAAAGGTTATCGAAGTTTATCATTTTTTGTAAAAGTTGGATTATTCACTTCAAGCCGAAGTACGAAAGGAAAGTTATATTCATTAGAATCTATTTAGAGTGGAACTTTATCCTTATAAGTTTATTTCAAAATAAAAACACCCCAAAAGGTAGATTTTCTGTCTAACTTTTGGGGTGCGTTTCATAGTAGAGGTTCATTTTAGAATATATTGCTTTTAGAGTGCATGAGTAGCTAATTTTTTAAAGCGTAAATTTGATTTTTAATATAAAATTCCATCTTATTAAATTCCTCATCTGTAATCTTTCCATCTTTTTGTTTGGCTAAATATAAATAGAATTGGACAGGTTCTGGTTCGTCCAGATCAATCAAATGAATATGGTCCAGTTTTAAGAAGTCAACAAGAATTCCAATAGTGTTTTTCTGTTTGATAAAGTTTTCGAACCCTTGAAGGTCGCTAACTTCGGCTAATATATTTGGAATGATTCCGTATGAATTCATAAATTTCCAGAACACTTCATGATGAATAAAATGTTCATTAAAGAGAATAAATTTTTCGTTTTTTACTTGCGAGATATGAACGTGAAACTCTTTGGATAGTGGATGTTTTTTTGAAACAGCTAATTTAAATGGGAAAGTTGCGATTTTTTTCAAATCCAGTTGGCTGCTAACAACTTCTTTACAAGTTCCGAATAAGGCAATATCTAATTTGTTCGAAATAATTTTCTTTGTGATTTCTTTCGAACCATCTTCTAATAAGCCGATTTCAGTTCCAAAAATCTCTTCTAGCGATGCAATATGTTGTGTTAAATCGAAGAAACGAGAAAGAGCGGCGGTAATCCCGATTTTAATACGTCCATCATGAGCGTTCCTTAATGCCGTTATGCCCATGTCCAATTGTTGAAGGGCATTAAGCGAATATTTTTTAAACAGTTCGCCTTCTTTCGTGAGAGACACTTCTGTATGAGATTGATTACGTAGAATCAGCTTCACACCGAGATCTTCTTCTAATGATTTAATGGCGTAGCTGACAGTAGGCTGACTGACTTTGAAATTTGAAGCTACTTTTGAAAAAGATTTTAAACGGCATAGAGCATTAAAGTACTTGAGTTGCTGAAGTTTCATAAGTAAGACTCCTCATATTTAAAAATTTTATAACACGTCCTCTATTTGACTATGCTAAAAGGAAAATTTTAAAATGTCAATAAGGGCATAGGGTGGGAGATAGAGTTATTGGTGATAAACTTTTCTGTCTCCGTTTTTTTATGCTCTTAAATAAAGCACCAATGGCCTTTAGACGCCGTTTTGCAAATAACTATTTTATAGGAGGGATCACCATGCGTGGACACCAAATTTTAAATGACCCTTTTAAAAATAAAGGGACAGCATTTACACAAGAAGAACGTCAAGAATTAGGATTGGTAGGATTATTACCCCCTTACGTTCAAACATTAGAAGAACAAGCAGCGCAAACATATGCGCATATGCACCAAAAAGGCAGTGATGTTGAAAAACGTCTATTTTTGATGGAAATCTTCAATACAAATCGTACGTTATTTTATTATTTATTCTCACAACATTTAGAAGAATTTAACCCAATCGTGTATGACCCAACCATTGCAGACACAATTGAAAATTACAGCGAACTCTTTGTGGATCCTCAATATGCGGCATACTTAGACATTAATCATCCAGAAAATATCGAAGCTACATTGAAAAATGTTGCAGGAGATCGTGAGATTCGTTTAATCGTCGTAACAGACGCAGAAGGTATTCTTGGAATCGGTGACTGGGGAACAAATGGTGTGGATATTTCTGTTGGGAAATTAATGGTGTACACAGGTACAGCTGGAATCGATCCAGCAAGTGTTCTTCCTTTAGTAATTGATGCTGGAACAAACCGTCAAAGTCTATTAGACGACCCTAATTATCTCGGAAATCGTCATGAACGTGTTCGCGGTGACCGTTACTATGCGTTTATTGACCAATTTGTCGAAACAGCAGAACGTCTATTCCCTAAATTATACTTACATTGGGAAGATTTTGGTCGTGGAAATGCAGCTAACATCTTAAATAAATACAAAACTCAAATTCCAACTTTCAACGATGATATTCAAGGAACAGGAATTGTCACTCTTGGAGGAATTTTCTCAGCAATGGATATCGCTGGTGAAAAATTAACAGACCAAGTGTACTTATGCTACGGTGGAGGAACAGCAGGATGTGGAATCGCTTCTCGAGTTCTTCGTGAGATGGTTGTCGATGGCCTTAGCGAAGAAGAAGCTTATAAACGCTTCTTCGTGGTGGATAAACAAGGGTTATTATTTGATGACATGGAAGGATTAACTCCTGAACAACGTCCATTTGCGAAAAAACGTAGTGATTTTGCAAATGCAGATCAATTAACAGATTTACTAGAAGTTGTGAAGACTGTTAAACCGACGATCTTAGTTGGAACTTCAACTCAACCAAATACATTTACTAAAGAAATTGTAGAAGCGATGTGTGAAATTACAGAACGTCCAGTGATTTTCCCTCTATCAAACCCTACAAAATTAGCAGAAGCAACTGCTAAAGATCTAATTGAATGGTCAAACGGAAAGGCATTTGTTGCAACTGGAATTCCTTCAGATGATGTTGAGTTCAATGGAGTGAACTACGTTATTGGACAAGCAAACAACGCCTTGATTTATCCTGGTCTTGGATTAGGAATGTTAGCTTCTGAGGCGAGTCTGTTAACAGATGAGATGATTGGGGAAGCAGCACATGCTGTAAATGGTATTGTGGATATTACAAAACCAGGGGCACCTGTATTGCCACCGTTCAAATACGTTAATGAAGTATCCTTGAAAGTAGCTACTGCTGTAGCGAAGAAGGCACAAGAGCAAGGCTTAGTTCGTGCCAAAGAGCAAGATATGGAAAAAGCGGTTCGTGAATTTAGATGGACACCAAGATATTAGGAGGAGATGCTGATGTTATTCCTAACATCTCTTGAGTCTATTGTTCCAATTATTGCGCTCATTGTACTTGGGTATTTTCTACAAGTGAAGGGTTGGTTCCATAATGATTTTGGAAATGATTTGTCTAAACTCATTATGAATGTGGCAATGCCAGTATCGATTTTTGTATCCGTATTGAAGTATTTAACTTTAGAAAAGCTGATGAGCTTATCTGGTGGATTAATCTATACGTTCGTTGCTTTTGCTCTTGGGTACATTGTTGCTTTTCTAAGTGTCAAGGTGTTAAAAGTTGCGCCAGGGCGAAGAGGAACTGTTATTAATACCTTTGTCAATGCCAATACGATTTTTATTGGCTTGCCGTTGAATATTGCGTTGTTTGGGGATAATGCATTAGCGTACTTCTTGATTTACTATATTACAAATACTATTTCAACTTGGACATTAGGAGTGTTCTTAATGACAAGTGATAGTAAAGATGGGAAGAAGAAACAAGGGTCGAAATTTAATTGGAAAAAATTACTTCCTGCGCCTTTATTAGGTTTTATTGTATCGGTGGTATTCTTGGTCATCAATATTCCACTACCAAGTTACGTTTCAAATACATTAAGTTATGTCGGTGGATTAACAACGCCACTTTCACTAATCTATATCGGGATTGTGCTAGCGAAGGCAGGAATTAAAACGATTCATTTTGATAAAGATAGCATTCTTGCTTTAGTTGGAAGATTTATCGTTTCCCCATTACTAATGTTCTTGGTTCTTAAATTAATGGATCCGCAAATGGCAACAGCAGAATATCAAACCTTTATGATACAGTCTGTAACCCCAGCGTTAGCGGTATTACCAATCTTAGCCAATCAAGGAGACGGAGATGTCGAGTTCTCAACAAATATTGTTACATTAAGTACCATTTTATTTGTTATTGTCATTCCAATTATTCAAACCCTTATTGGGTAAAGGCGGCTTCCTAGCGAAAAGCTGGGGAGTTTTTTTATGCAACCATATAAGAGAGCCTATCCATGAGTTCCCTTGAAAAAAACAGCATTGTACTATACTATTATAGGGTAGAAATTCGAAGAGCAAGGAGCTTATTATGAAAGAAAAATTCGGAATTATTTTAGCAGCAGGTAAAGGAACTCGTATGAAATCTGCTCTTTACAAAGTGATGCATCCCGTATGCGGAAAACCAATGGTAGAGCACGTTGTTGACCAAGTAGAAAAAACAGGAGCTACTGAAATCGTAGCAATTGTCGGACATGGTGCTGAAATGGTGCAAAATCATTTAGGAGACCGAGTTTCTTATGCCGTACAAGAGGAGCAATTAGGAACAGGTCATGCTGTTTTACAAGCGGAATCTCTCCTAAAGGAAAAAGAAGGCACAACGATTGTGATTTGTGGAGATACTCCATTATTAACAAGCGCAACTCTTACAGCATTAATGGAAGAACATGAACGTACTGGAGCAAAAGCAACAATCCTTACAGCAATCGCAGAAGACCCAACTGGATACGGTCGTGTGATTCGTGACGTTGATGGTTCAGTGCTTAAAAACGTGGAGCAAAAAGATGCTTCTGTTGACGAACTAAAAGTACAAGAAATCAACACAGGAACATACTGCTTTGATAATGTAGCGCTCTTTAGTGCGTTACAAGAAGTCGGAAATGACAACGCACAAGGGGAATACTACTTACCAGACGTATTAGAAATCTTGAAAAAACGTGGAGAAGTGGTCTCTGCTTACCCAATGAAAGATTTCGACGAAGGAATGGGTGTCAATGACCGCGTGGCTCTTTCCAAAGCAGAGAAATACATGCGTAACCGTATTAACGAAGAGCATATGCGTAACGGGGTTACTTTAATCGACCCAGAAGCAACTTATATCGAAACAACCGTTCAAATCGGTGCGGATACAGTGATTGAACCAGGTGTTGTCTTAAAAGGAAAAACAGTCATTGGTTCAAACTGCTTCATCGGTGCTCACAGCGTCGTTCGTGACAGCGTGTTAGAAGACGGTGTTCGTTTGGTGGCAGCTAATATTGAAGAATCTCATATGAAACTAGACAGCAATGCTGGTCCATTTGCACACTTACGTCCAAATTCTGTATTAGGTGAACGCGTGCATGTAGGAAACTTTGTGGAAGTGAAGAATTCTACACTAGGTTCGGATACGAAGGTAGGTCACTTAACCTATATCGGAGATGCAGATCTTGGAAAAGATATCAATGTAGGTTGTGGGACAGTGTTCGTAAACTATGATGGGAAAAATAAACACCGTGCAACCATTGGAGACCATGTATTCATTGGATGTAATGCAAATATCGTAGCTCCTGTTACGGTTGGAGATGATGTGTTTATCGCTGCGGGGTCAACGATTACCCAAGATGTTCCCGATGGAGCATTAGCCATTGCACGTAGTCGTCAAGTGAACAAAGAGGATTACGCTTCAAAATTACCATCTGCTCAAAAAGACTAAATTTTTTTAGAAAAAATTTAGCAAAAATATTCAAAAATTCAACAAAAAACGGTATGATAGTACTATAAAATAAACTTCGGGGGTTATCATTGTGGAACATTATTCCGATCCTAATTTAAAAATATTCGCTTTAAGCTCAAATCGTCCTTTAGCGGCAAAGATTGCTGAAGAAGTCGGTTTAGAACTTGGTAAAGTTTCTGTTACTCAATTCAGCGATGGCGAAATCAAAATCAATATCGATGAGAGTGTACGTGGGTGCCATGTGTATATCGTTCAATCAACTTCTTATCCAGTAAATGATAACTTAATGGAGTTATTAATCATGGTAGATGCATTACGCCGTGCGAGTGCAAAAACAATTAACATTGTAATTCCTTACTATGGATATGCTCGTCAAGACCGTAAAGCACAATCTCGTGAACCTATTACCGCTAAATTAGTTGCAAATATGATTACACAAGCAGGTGCAGATCGTGTGTTAACACTTGATTTACATGCTGCTCAAATTCAAGGGTTCTTCGACATTCCAGTGGACCACTTATTAGGGGCTCCTCTTCTTGCGAACCACTTCTTAGAAAACAACTTCAAAGACAAAGATATCGTAGTAGTATCTCCAGACCACGGTGGGGTAACTCGAGCTCGTAAAATGGCTGAGTTCTTACACGCACCGATCGCGATTGTTGATAAACGTCGTCCAAAAGCAAACGTGGCAGAAGTGATGAACATCATCGGTGAAGTCAAAGGCAAGGTTGCTGTATTAATCGACGACATGATTGATACCGCTGGAACAATTACACTTGCTGCACAAGCGATTAAAGATGCAGGTGCTGAAGAAGTATACGCTTGCTGTACGCACGCCGTATTATCTGGGCCAGCGTTAGAACGTATTAACAACTCAGTGATTAAAGAAGTTGTTGTAACTGACTCAATCGAAGTACCTGTAGAAAAAACAGGTGGCAAGATTGTTCAAATCAGCGTTGACCAATTAATGGCGGAAGCGATTCGTCGTATTCACGAAAACCGTTCAGTGAGTCCGTTGTTTATTGAAAAATTTACCATTTTAGATTAATAAAGAATTGTTAAAATAAATGAGCCGTGGCTTTGGTCACGGCTCGTTTTTGTTTATACTGAATCTAACATAGGAGGTTCGTATGGAACAAAAAGTGTCAAATAAAGCAGGCTGGTTTACTCTTATCTCATTTATTTGTGGGGTGGTTACACTGGTGGCGTTTGAAGAGATGGATTCATCTGTAAATTCTATTGAAAATATGGACCAAATCGGTGCAGCGATTTTAGTGCTATTTTCAGCGATGACCATCGGCGGAATCTTCTGGATGGGGATGAATTATTGGAGAAAAACGTATCAGGAACTTGTGAAGTTGCAATATACATCGGTTACACCTGAAACGATTAAAGATTATTACAGAGCAATTGCAAAGGCTGTTCGTAAGGTCGGTGTTTCTGTCATTATTTTTGCATTCATGATCGGTGTGTTTTCGCAGTTCAATAGCGTTTTTGAAGTGATTGGGTTGGTGGTGTTCTTATTTGGAATTGCCATTTGTTTCTTGTCGCTAGCTCCAAAATCGCTTGCCAAACAAATTCAGAAACAAACTATTCGATAATGTTGGAGGTTTTGAATGAGACTAGAGAAAACAAAGAATATCGCAGAAGTCTTGATGTGGATCGGGTTAGTGCCACAATGGATTTTCATGACCAGTCGTGGCGTTCCAGGAGGGCTATTGATTGCCATCTTCATTATGCCGATTTTCATGATCATGACGTTTGTGAGTTTCTTGATGTATGTTTTAATTGCGGTAGAAGAAAAATCGGTTAAAGACACTTGGTGGCAGCTACTGCTCACAGGCGCTTGGAGTACCTTTTTGTTATTGTTATTCACGGGAGTAATTAGGTTTTGATAAAAAAGGTTTAGGAGGAAGAGGTTAATGGAAGTACGACGTTTTGAAAAACAATCAGGGTTATAAAAAATGCATAAAGTCGCTACTGTCTTGATGTGGATTTCATGGGTCCTAGTTTTCTTTGCGATGTTAGCGATGGGAAACTATTTTTTACCAGATGGTCGAATGCTCCTTTTTATGCTGTATATTCTAGCAGTGGCGGCAGTGGGGTTCTTCTCAATTTCTCATTGTTTAGTTGGATTTCGTTTAAACTAAAAACAGTGAACGAAACGGGATGGCAGTTACTCTTAACGGGTGGATTCCTCATTACGTACTTGCTGTTTTCGATGAGACTCTTTTATTAAGAGGAAACAAATGCAAGTTGACGTGGGTTATGGTACAATAATCCGGCAAGAAATCAGTGAACATAGCGCACGAGTCGCACTCACTATGGGGGTTGCAGCTCGTGTTTTTAGATGGATAGCGGTAATCGTAAGGGATGTTCTTGTTAATCAGTGACTTCTTTACGATTATCACTATAAATACGTAACAAAGATTTGCTAAGATGCGAATCAGTTTGAAAAAGGAGAAAAAAATGAGTTTTAAAATTGGAGATATTCAAATTGACAATAGCGTGGTTGTAGCCCCAATGGCTGGGATTTCAAACTCTGCTTTCCGTGTCACTGTAAAAGAATTCGGTGCTGGTTTAGTCGTGTGCGAGATGATTAGCGATAAAGGGATTCAATTTCGTAATGAAAAAACATTAAGCATGCTTCATATCGAACCAAACGAGTATCCACTGAGCGTGCAAATTATGGGTGGAAATAAAGATACTTTGGTCGAAGCAGCGAAATACGTGGCTGAAAATACAGAAGCGGCGATTATCGATATCAATATGGGGTGCCCAGTAAACAAAGTCATTAAAGCAGAAGCCGGAGCAAAATGGCTGTTAGACCCAAATAAGGTATACGAAATGGTAGCAGCGGTTGTAGACGCAGTGGACAAACCTGTGACGGTGAAGATGCGTACAGGATGGGACCACGAGCATTTATTCGCGGTTGAGAATGCGCTAGCTGCAGAACGTGCCGGTGCAAGTGCGGTTGCGATGCATGGCCGTACTCGTGTTCAAATGTATGACGGGAAAGCCGACTGGGAAATCCTAGGAGAAGTGAAGAAGAACTTAACGCGCATTCCTTTAATCGGAAATGGAGACGTTCGCTCTCCAGAAGACGCTAAACGCATGATTGACATTGCAGGAGTAGATGGCGTTATGATTGGACGTGCCGCCTTAGCAAACCCATGGATGATTCGTCAAACGGTTCATTATTTAGAAACAGGCGAATTGCTTCCTGAAAATACCGTTCCAGAGAAAATTGAAATTGCAAAATTACACTTACAACGACTTGCCAACCTGAAAGGTGAAGCGGTCGCAACAAAAGAATTTCGTAAATTAGCGGGCTATTACCTAAAAGGGGTGCCACGTGCTTCCAAAACAAAAGTAGCCATTAATGAAGCTGAGAATTTACAAACGGTAGAAGCCTTATTAGACCAATTCGTGGTAGAACATTTAGAACGTGAAGAACGTCAAAAACAACGCTTGGCAGAAATTTAAGTAAAAAGCCTTGAAATACTTTCAATAAAGCCTCTTCTTTTGGTACAATAAGGAGAGTTATGAAGAACAAGCAGCGTTCAAAGGAGGAACAAACGTGTCTTTCGAAGTAGAAACACAAGAAACATTAAATGACCAATTACAAGTTCGTCGTGAAAAAATGAGTCAATTACGCGAAAAAGGAATCGATCCTTTCGGTACAGGATTCAAACAAAAAAATACAACTGAAGAAATCCACAATCAATTTGAAGGAGCTACAAAGGAATCACTTGCTGAACAAGAGCCTGTAACAGTTCAAATTGCGGGTCGTATGATGACAAAACGTGGAAAAGGGAAAGCTGGTTTTGCCCACATCCAAGATGGCAAAGGCCAAATCCAAATTTACGTGCGTAAAGATACTGTTGGAGATGATGCGTACGAAGTCTTCACAAAAGCAGACTTAGGAGACATCGTTGGTGTTGTAGGGACTGTCATGGTCACAAATACGGGAGAGTTATCTGTTAAAGCGGAGCAATTCGTTCATTTAACAAAAGCACTTCGTCCACTTCCTGATAAATATCACGGATTAACAAACGTAGAACAACAATACCGTCAACGTTACTTAGACTTAATTAGTAACCGTGACAGCTTCGACCGTTTTGTAACCCGTAGTAAAATCATCCGTGAAATCCGTCGTTACTTAGACGACCGTGATTACTTAGAAGTGGAAACTCCAGTACTTCACACATTAGCAGGTGGGGCAAACGCTCGTCCGTTTATCACACACCATAATGCGTTAGACATGGAATTATACATGCGTATCGCTACAGAATTACACTTAAAACGTTTAGTCGTTGGTGGGATGGAACGCGTATACGAAATCGGACGTGTTTTCCGTAACGAAGGAATCGACACCACTCACAACCCTGAATTTACTTCAATCGAAATCTATACAGCTTACACAGACTACAAAGATGTTATGGATTTAACAGAAGGAATCATTTCAGACGTTGCTGAAAAAGTACTAGGAACAACATTAGTTCCATATGGCGAACATGAAGTGGAATTAAAAGCTCCATGGAAGAGAATTCATATGGTAGATGCGATTAAAGAAGTAACAGGTGTTGACTTCTGGCCACAGATGACTGACGAAGAAGCACGCGCCATCGCGAAAGAAAAAGGCGTGAAAGTCGAAGATTCAATGACATTTGGACATGTCGTGAACGAATTCTTCGAAACATTCGTTGAAGAAACATTAATCCAACCAACCTTCATCTACGGACATCCAGTGGAAGTATCTCCACTAGCGCGTAAAAACGATGAAGACCCACGTTTCACAGATCGTTTCGAATGCTTCATCTGTACGAAAGAGTACGGAAATGGCTTCACGGAGTTAACAGACCCAATTGATCAACGTGAACGTTTCATGAAACAAGTAGAAGAAAAATCTGCGGGGAACGACGAAGCACATCCACATGATGAAGACTTCATCCAAGCGTTGGAATATGGTTTATCTCCAACAGGGGGGGTAGGAATCGGAATTGACCGTTTAGTTATGTTACTAACAAACAGCCAATCAATCCGAAACGTCTTATTATTCCCGACTATGAAAAACTTAGACTGATCTAAATATTAGATTTTCTCGATTTCATCGGATTTGACTCCCAAAGAGAGAGTTTAATAGCATTTTTTAAGGCTACCATATCTGGTATTTAACCGGATATAGGTAGTCTATTTTTAGATAGATTTGTTTTTTTGATAATATTTGATGTAATTTTCTACAATTTTAATAGAAGATGAGCTTATTATTTCACCTTTTAGGTAGAAAGATTCGAACTTTAGAGAAGAATGGAAGTTTTCAATAGAAGTATTATCTGCGGGGGCCCCTTACGTTATAGGCTGAGGATAATGTTTTGTTCTTTATATAGATTATAGTATTCTGCAGAGATATAAACCATATTTTAATTACCACGTGGTAGAATATCCTTAGCTAAATTGATTCGATTGAATGTATTTATAACGAAATTAGTATTACGTTATGAATCGTGTATAAGGAAGAAATTTCTCGTTATATAAATCCATATGGGAGATAAATCTAATAATTCTATCTATAGACCGATTGATCTTCCTTCTAATAGTCTCTTTGATAATCATTGGTGAAAAGTCTGTCTCAAAATGAAACAAATCGATATTAAGACTCCAAATAGGAACACATTAAATAAACTATATTAAGTCATTAGATAAATTTATAATACTTGAGATGTATATTTAACTCTAGCATTTCGTATTTTTTTATTATATTTATACAAGCTTATTTCTATGGCTTTATTTTTTTATGTTGACATAATAGGCGACATTTTTCTTGTCAGAAGATACCTCTATGAGCATTTGATAATATTGTGTCAGAACCATATTGGCGATATTTCTGAGGAAGAGATAAGCTTCAAGGAGTAAAATCTTTGTTAAATCGCACCAAAGCAGCTGAGTGCCCCTTTACCCTCTTTCTTTTTCCTTGTACAATGAAGCTGTAGAGAGGACGTGGAACTATGTGGAAAGACGCCATTGAGATGCGAGAGGCTGTAAGGAATCAGGAAGTCTCTCCGGTTGAATTAGTACAAGAAAGTTTAGAAAAAATCCAAGCATTCAATCCCGAGTTGAATGCGGTTGTTCACATCCAAGCAGAGCGGGCGCTAGAAGAAGCGAAGACGCGCTCGTTTGAGGGCTTACCGTTTGGAGGCGTGCCGCTTCTATTGAAAGACCTCGGGCAAAATCAAGCGGGGGAACCGTCAAGTTGCGGTAGTAAACTATTAAAGGACATCCCCATGAAACGCACCGACAACTTTGTGAAGCGTCTGGAAGAGGCCGGGTTTATTATCGTGGGACGGACGAATATTCCCGAGTTTGGATTTAAAAATATGACGGAAGCCAAGCTCTGGGGGCCGGTGAATAATCCCTATGACCTGAAACGTAATGCCGGGGGGTCTAGCGGTGGCGCAGCAGCAGCCGTTGCAAGCGGGATGGTGCAGATTGCAGCAGCCAGTGATGGAGGCGGTTCGATTCGTATTCCCGCAAGTTTCTCAGGATTACTAGGTTTGAAGCCGAGTCGTGGTCGAATTCCTGTCGGTCCTGGTAGCTATCGTGGCTGGCAAGGCGCTTCGGTGAATTTTGCGATGACAAAAAGTGTGCGCGATACACGTGAACTGTTGCGCGCTTTGCAAGTCGAGCAGAAGGATAGTCCGTTTTTAGCGCCACTGATTCGCGAGTGGAAAGTCCGTTTAGAGCGTCCGCTTCGAGTGGGGGTCATTGAGAAATCCCCGATTGAGAGCGTGGTCGCTCCAGAAGCTAAAGCCGCGCTTCGTAAGGCGGTTCATTTCCTCGAAGACATCGGCTGTGAAGTGGAACCCATCGGCTGGCCTGTCGACGGTGTGGAAGTGATGAAGAATTACTACTTAATGAATAGTGTCGAGACCGCAGCGATGATGCAAGGTTTGGAAGCCAGTCTTGGACGAGCGCTCACCAAGGACGATATGGAACTGATGACATGGGGCATTTATCAATCCGGACAGAACATTCTTGCTAAAGATTACAGTGTAGCTCTTGCCAAATGGGATACTTACGCACATGCGATGGAGAAGGTGCATGAGGAGTTTGACCTTATTCTAACGCCGACTGTGAGTGATGTGGCGCCTCTTCAAACGCAATTTCCGATGGAGGAATCGGTCCGTCAAGCGCTCAACCATATCGAAGAACTCAGCGTCCCTGAGCAACAAAGTGTGATTTGGCGGATGTTTGATCGCACCTTGGCCTTGACGCCATTTACGCAATTATCGAATATTACAGGTGCGCCTGCCATTAGCTTGCCGGTGTATCTGAGTGATAAAGGCTTACCAATCGGCGTGCAGTTCATGGCACCTCGTGGGCAAGAGGCATTACTCTTGCAAGTGGCAGAGTGGTTTGAAGAGCAAGGGCAGTTTGAAATGAGACAGTTCAGCTAGGAGTGAACAAGATGACTAAATCAGTAGCAATCGTAGGAGCTGGGATTGTAGGGGCAACGGCGGCCTACCAACTCAGCAAAAAAGGAATGGCCGTGACCGTTTTTGATGCGGGAGTCGGTCAAGCAACCAAGGCCGCGGCGGGAATTATTTGTCCGTGGCTATCGCAACGCCGCAATAAAGACTGGTACCAACTCGTATCGCATGGGGCAGCGTATTATCCTATTTTAATGGAACAGTTACGTGCGGATGGCGTCACGGACTTGCCGTATGAACAGGTTGGGGCGTATATTTTCAAACATACTGAAAAACAACTCAAAAAGGTGGAAGAAATGGCGGTCGAACGCCGAGTGGATGCGCCAATGATTGGAGAAGTAGAGGCACTATCCAGAGAAGATGTCGCAAAGGTGATTCCAGGATGGGCGAATCCAGATGGGGCGTTGTATTGTAGCGGTGGCGGTCGTGTTGACGGAGAAAAACTTGTAGCCCTCCTTCTAGAGCAAGCCGAAAAAAACGGAGCTACAGTGAAGCATCAAAAAGTTTCTTTATCCAAAGAAGGCGAAGACATTCGAGTGGTAGAGGATGGAGAAGTCCTTCCTTTTGATGCCGTGATTCTCTCCAGTGGCGCTTGGGTCAAGGAATTATTAGAAGGGCTCGACTACTATGTGGATGTTCGTCCGCAAAAAGGGCAATTGATCGAATTGGAACTAGAAACGACGGAAGATACCTCAAAATGGCCGGTGTGCATGCTTCATGGAGAAATCGATATCTTACCATTCCCTGATGGCAAGATTTTAGTAGGGGCGACGCATGAGAATACGCAAGGGTTCGATTTGACGCCAGATAAAGCGTTGTTAGAGGGCATGTATACAGAAGCCTGTGCAAGTTTGCCATCGTTAAAAGAGGCGAAACGAAGCGGGGTTCGTGTAGGAACACGCGCGTATACTTCCGATTTTCTACCATTTTTTGGGAAAGTTCCGGAAACTTCGAATGCCTTTGTGGCGAGTGGACTCGGTTCTTCGGGTCTGACCAGTGGCGTTTGGATTGGCGAATTATTAGCGCGGTTATCGGCAGAAGAGAGCGTTGATTTTGCCATTAAAAACTATCCTCCCAAAAATTATATAAGAAAAACATAGAAACAAAATATAATTTTATTTGTGTTTTGAATAAAAATTTAGTATTCTATTAGAAGTAATTATGTAACTTTTTATAAAAGGAGGAAAAACGAATGTTAAAAGAGTTTAAAGAGTTTTTAATGCGTGGGAATATCGTTGAATTAGCTGTAGCCGTTATTATTGGTGGTGCTTTTAAAGCAATTGTTGATTCATTAGTAAAAGATATTATCTCACCAATCATCGCAATGGTGGCTAACACTGGCGATATCGCAGCAGTTTCATTTAAATTAGGTTCTGCTCAAATCGGTATTGGAGCGTTCATCGCTGCAATCATCAACTTTGTCATTGTTGGAGCGGTATTATTCTTAATCGTTAAAGGAATGAATAAAGCTGCTGAATTAGCAAAAAGTAACAAACCTACTGAAGAAGCTGAACCAGCTGCACCAACTGCGGAAGACTATTTAAAAGAAATCCGCGACTTATTAGCAAACAAATAATCGTTGAGAAAAGCCGAGAACCCTCTCGGCTTTTTATGTGCAAAAAAATAAATAAAATGGTGATGGAATAAAAGGATAAAATTCGTTGAACCATTGTGAATGAGTGTGTGCTTGAGGGAACAGGAGAAGCTTCGCTTCGTTTCTTTGGATTTTAGAGGAAAGTACATCGTCGGATAAACGAGTTCAGAATCAGTTTTATTATTGAAAGAGTTATAGTGGGGCACCGGTTCGAGCCTAGGTCTCTCACCTTTAAAGCCTCAAAGCGGACGTACGGAATAAATTCTTACGTCCGCTAATTCGTTTTAATGCTTAGTCCCACTATTCTTTCAATAAACTGATTTTTTTCGTTTATCCTCCTTAGGCGTTTGGATGGAATCCAAAGAAACTCGCACACTTCTATTTTTCAAACACAATGGTTTGACGAATTTTTCTTTATTTTTTGAGCGAAAAACAAGAGGGTCTGGCTTTTGAACGATTAAAATTTACTTCGTCGACCACCGGACCATCCGAAAAATAGGATACGAAGAAAAGCGTTTAGAAACGAATCACTGGACCAGAACAACGCAAGGGACTGCTTGCAGTCGTGCGGATTTTCTGGGAAGTGGACGTCGTTTCTGCTTTTCTGAGTTCAACTAACAGGATGAGAGACATCGCGCTCAGAAATGGACCACTGGACTGGAACGCCGTAAAGAACGAGAAACGTTCTGCGGACGTTACGGGAAGTGAACGCCATTTCTGCGATAGTGAGCTCAACTACCAGGATGTGAGAAAAGGCGTTAATAGGTGATGACGGTTCGCAGGTTAGACGCAAAGGACTGCTTGTAGTCCTGCGGACTAACCTCGAAAGGCTTGAGCCTATGCCTTTTCGAGCTCAACTACACAGCATACAACACAGAAAGGCAGAAGCAAAAAACGGATTCACACTGTGAATCCGTTTTGTTTCGTAATTTATTGCCCGCACCGTTAATAAACCAGTGCCAAGAGCGTTCCTCTTAGTTATGAGTTGTTTCGACAAGCTTTTCTAGGTATTCTAAGAGTTGGTTTAAAGTGTCTAGTGTTTCTTGTGGTTTGTCCCATTGATAGAGATTTTTGAAGTAAGTTTGGATGTTTGCTTCAAAATCTTGTGGGAGAAGAGCGCAGTTTTCTTTTGCGTATGACAGCATCCGTTTTTCGCCAGGGTGTAATTGCTCATTCAAAGCAAAGAGAAGGTCAAAATAGGAAGCAAAGAACTCGCTACTTCTGTGGTTCAAGGCAAGAACGTCCTTGCGTTTAAGGGCTTTTTTGATTTGCTTTGAAAAAGCGGGCAAGGATTTTTCGAGTAAAAGGGACTGTCTCTCGATGATATTCCGCTTCAGATTCGCAGGGTAAGGGATCTGGTATTTGTTCTGAAGCGCGGTGTATCGGTTTTCTTGGTCGTATAGAACTTTGCTATGAAGCAAGTTGTACCACATACAAGTCGTGTACGCATTTTGAGGTTGATGTTCTAGAACCACCTTCTGTAAGTCTTTATCAAAATCATCCAAGGAACGATAGATAAATTCAATTTCAATTCCATTATTTAGAATGCAGTCATCTTCCACTTCCCAAAATTGATTTTGGATTTCCATATACGAACAGTACTTGCCGAGTAGTTTTTCGCGGATTTCAGGATCAATCGGAGCTTTCAAATAGACATAGACATCATAGTCTGAATCTTGATCATACTGTTCTCCAGCTCTGGAACCTCCAAGGACCACGGCTTCGACTTGCTCTAGTTGTGCTAATTCTTCAAAAAGTTTTTCTGGCATCCTCTTTTCCTCCCTTTCAGTCAGTAAGTTCATTGTAGCAGAAATTCATTCAGATGCAATCTATATTTTTCTAGGAAAAAAATAGGTATAATAGTAGAAAGATGTAATGAAAAGGGTCTTTCAAATGTGGATTGTATTTGCGTTGTTATCGGCTGTGTTTGCGGCGTTAACATCGATATTTGCAAAAATAGGAATTGATGGTGTAAATTCGAATTTGGCAACAGCGGTGCGGACGGTTGTGGTCGTTGTGATGTCGTGGTTAATAGTGTTTATCACGAATAATCAGTCAGGACTGGCACAAATTAGTAAGAAGAGCTGGGTATTTCTCATTTTATCCGGGCTTGCGACAGGGGCGTCATGGCTGTGTTATTACCGAGCGCTTCAACTAGGAAAGGCGACTGAAGTGGCTGTGGTGGATAAACTGAGCATTGTTTTCACCTTGATTTTGGCGTTTATTTTTTTACAGGATACGTTTACAGTGAAATCACTCATCGGTTGTGCGCTCATTGCAACAGGGACTATTTTAATGGTGTGGTAACTAAAAAATCGTACGGAAGCTCCGTACGATTTTGTGTTATAGAACGCTTTGAAAGAAATTTAAGATCATAAAGATACTAACCGGAATGAATAAATGTAGTATAAGAGGAACGGCAGTAGGGTTTTCAGTGATTTTATTATACCAAAAGACTCCAATGCAACAGAGGAGGGAACCGATAGCCCATAGAATTAATCCGATGTCCTGAATGGGAATAAACATGGTGGGAGACACTGTAGCGAGAATCCCTCCAATAAGAATCGGATAGGCAGGAAGTATGTTGCCTTGATTGTAGAGAAGCAAAGCGGCTTTTGCAGCGTGGTAGAAACCAAATATAAATGCGATAAAACTGAGAGCATGTAGTATTAAGAGCAGTCCAAGCATATAGTGACTCCTTTCTTAAACCAGTGCCAGTCCAATCGTGAGAAGGACTGCAATGGTGATGCGGATAATGTGATGTGATATATTGTTATTGCCATTTTCTTTTCCGTTCATATAGGCTCCCACGCAGCAAAGAGTTGCCCCAACAATCCATGTAACGAATGAAAGTCCGTGGACCATTGCTAGTAATGGGATTGCAGGAAGTGCGATGAGGCCTCCTACAAAAATGAGGATGTTTCCTGTTGTTTTGTCTCCTTTTGAAAGAGCGACGCCTCCTGCGAGTAGATGTAAGAAAGCAAATGTAACGATAAAGAAACTAAGAATAGAAAATAAGATGAATACAAAGTCCATATGAGGTTCTCCTTGTTAGGCGATAATCATTAAAATTGTGAGTACGAGTGCAATAATGGCACGAGCTTTGTTTGGGTCTTCGATTTTATCAGGAAACGGATTTCCATTCACAATACAAACGAGAAAATCCAGCATGGCATTTTCTGTTTTATAGGGCTTTTCGTGCTGGTTATTCCAGTAAGACGCGTAAAGAATCAGCGCCCACGCTACAAACCATATGATATATCCAATAACTGATTTCTGATAGATTAGACGAATCGAATGGAGGGCGTTCGCACCTCCAAAAAAGAGTAAGAAGTTTGCGAGTGAATATTTTTTGGCCCAAATAGCATAAATTCCAACGGCAAAAAACGGTAATAAGTAAAATGAGGCGATGGAATTAATCAGAAGTGTCAATGGTTGAGGCATACAATTCTCCTTTAAGCTTGATAGTAATCAGTATAAATCTCTCCTTGTGTTTTGTCAAAATCCGGCGGGTGCGGTACACTAAAGAGGACATGAACGAAGGGAGGACCAAGATGAAACTCATACTATCGCCTGCAAAGGAAATGAATAGTGACGCATTAGAGAAACGCGACTGGGAAGTGAGCTCGGCTGCTAGGAAAGTAGTGGCAGCTGTGAGCGCAGTGCCTGAAGAAGAGCTTGCACGCGTGCTTGGGGTGAAAGGGAAGTTGCTCGACGAAAACAAAGCGTTTATCAAAGGGTGGAAGGTGGCCAGGTCTGCACCTGCCATTGAACTTTACAACGGACTGGCGTTTCGCTGGTTGAAGCAAGTAGAGGGATGGAATGAGGGCTTAGGCTATGGAAGCGAGCATGTGCGCATCTTATCAGCGTTGTATGGAGCTGTGGCGCCGGATGCTTTTGTGAAGCCGTATCGCTTGGATATGTTACGACCATTGCGCGTGGACGGGAAGAGCTTGAAGGCTTACTGGAAAGCGGAGTGGGCCGAGTTGTTCGAAGAAGGTGAAACGGTGGTCAACTGTGCCAGTGATGAGTTCAGCACATTGTTAGACCGCTCGCGTTACAACTGGGTAGATGTGGAATTTTACGAACGTAAAGACGGAACGTTAAAACAACACTCTACGACGTCGAAAAAAGGACGCGGGTTGTTAGTGGGGTTTGCCATGCGCGAACAAGTAACTGACGTCAAGCAGTTGGAGGCTTTTAGAGAAGATGGATTTAAGTTTGATGCAGAACTATCAACTCCAGAAAAGTTGGTGTTTGTGAGATAAAAAAAGAGGAGTAGGGCAGTAGTCTTACTCCTTTTTTGCTTGTTATTTTACGATGCCTTCTGAACTAAATCCTAGTAAAGTCGCTTCGTATTTTTGAATTGCATCTGAATAATCCACCCACTCGGTTAACCACTCTCTGCGGTTTTCCAAGTTCACAATAGATGAATAGAAGGTTTGATGGAATCGGTTCGGTAGATAAGCGATATCGTATTCACGACCGCTTGCGTCTACGTAGTAAAGACGTTTAGAAGCCGTAGACAGATTCACTCTTTGCGCTTCAACCGAATCCACCGAATAATATGGTGCTAGGCCTTCTTGATTGAATAAGTCTAGTAGTGTCTCCAATTCTTCTGTTAAGTCTTCGATTTTTGGCATTAGCGGAAGTTTGATATCCGCCAAGGTGTTCTTCACAAAGATTGCAAAATAGATTTGTGCGAACTTCGTATCTTGTATGGTACAAAAGCTCGATACAGTTCCACGTTCACTAATAAGAATAGAGTAGCGATTCGCTTCTACCACTAATGAATAAATGATATCCACACCATCGTGAATTTGAATGCTGTCTGATTTTTCAACGACTTCAACATGACCTAAAAACTTTTTCAAGTTCGTGATATAAGTTTGCGATTCGAGCATCTTCTTCGTCTCCACTTAATCTTTTGAGTCACAAAATCTATGATCTTTAATTGAAAAGCAATTTTGTTATTAGTTACTTAATCTGTTTATTCAACATCAATCCTCTAGGGTAAGAGGAAAAATATCTTCTCCTCTGTACATTCTATCTTCCATTTCTTTCCACTCAATCACTAATTTATATAGCTCATCAGTTGAAATAAAATATGGTTCACCTAATATTTCTTCCTCAAATTGAAAGTAAACTTCTGTTATTTCTTTTCCAATTTCGATTCCCAACAAATTACCATCAAAAGCATATTCTTCCATCTTCCCAGTAATTACATTCTCCAAAGCTTCTCGAACATCCAGATAAAAATTATGAACCTCAGAATTTAAAAAGTTTGACAGAGATTGACAACTAGAGCTATCGAATTCTACTAGCAAAAATTTCC